>NZ_CAXQBR010000066.1 GCF_964222135.1 Euzebya sp. | reverse complement strand
CCGACGACCTCGTAGGTGGCGCAGACGAAAGCCCGGTTGCGGTCGACCGACGTCAGGCGGAGGTCGATCGGCCGGGGCAGCAGGGGCTTGCCCGCGCCGAGCGTCACCGCGGCGATGGACACCGCGATCTCGTCGAGCAGCCCCGCGGCGGCCAGGTCGGCGGCCAGGCCGCCCCCGCCGACGACCCAGATGTCGCGGCCGTCGGCAGCCGCCACGAGGTCGGCGTGCACCGCCGCCAGGCCGGCCTCGTCGTCGGCTGCTGCGAACCGGATGTCGGCCCCCTCCACCGGTGGCAGGTCGCGGTGGGTCAGCACCCAGGTCGGCACGTCGTAGGCCCACCCCTCCCCTGTCTGGTCCATGTGGGCCCGGATCCAGTCGTACGTCGTGGCGCCCATGACCAGCGCCCCGACGTCGGCCATGAAGGCGGCGTGGCCGAGGGGGCCGTCGGGGTCGTGGTCCTGGACGAAGAGCCAGTCGAGGCTGTCGTGGGGGTCGGCGAGGAAGCCGTCGAGCGTGGTGGCCGTGTAGTAGCGCGTGCGGGTCACTGGGTGCCTCCAGGTGCGGGGTCGTCGGAGCGGTCGATCAGCCACTGCAGGGGGTCGCCGTCGCCGGCGGCGGTCACCCCCGCTGCGCGGAGCAGCAGGCGGGCCCGCTGCCGGCGGGCCGCGGAGTAGGTCAGGACGTGGGCGACGACGCCGGCCAGCAGGAAGGACTCGGGCGGGTCGCACAGCGCGTCGACGAGCCGGTCGCCCCAGGCGCCGCGGCGGTCGATGTCGCGGATCGCGGCCAGCCAGCGCGGGGCCACGGCGTCGTGGCGGTCCAGAAGCGCCGTCGGGTCGCCGTCCGGGCGGGCCGGGACGTCGGCGCCCTCGATCGACGCGAGCCACACCTCCTTGGTGAACACGAGGTGGGCGAGGACCGCGGCGAGGGTGTCGTCGGGGCCGTCCCAGTCGAGCATCGCGTCACCAGGCTGGTGGACCGCGTGGAGCGCCTCGTCGTCGAGGTCGACCGCCAGGGCGAGCAGCGCACGGGTGTCCTCGAGGTCATGGGTGACCATGAGCGACGTGACCGCCCCGCCGCCGGGCGCGGGCTCGCCCTCGACCCACAGCGAGGCCGGCGGGTGGAAGTGGATGCCGTTGGGCGCGGTCAGCCAGTGCGCGGTCCGCCCGGCGGGCGCCGCCTCCCCGGCGGCCCGGTAGGCGCTGGGCGCGCAGCCGTACGCGCGGGCGAACGCCCTGGCGAAGCCGTCGACGGAGTCGTAGCCCGCGGCCTCGGCGGCCTCGTGGACCGCCGCGCCGCCGGCCAGCTGCCACGCAGCCCGCTCGAGGGCCACCCGGCGGCGCATCGCCACCGGCGGCTCGCCCGCGTCCCGGCGCAGCTGGCGCGCGAAGTGGAAGGGCGAGGCGTGCGCGTCCCGCGCCATCTCGCCGAGCGAGCGGTTGTGCTCGTCGAGCACCGCGTCGAGCAGCTCGCGCAGCCGGTCGCGGCCGGCGGGGGTCGAGGTCATGGGTCGAAGTGTGACCCGCCGGCGACCCCCGCGGTCCGACCGTCCTTGCGCACCTCGCGGGTCAGCTCTCCCCGCTGCCGACCCGGAGCGAGCGGAGCCGCTGCCCGGCGTAGGCGGTGGCCCCGACCGTGACGACGACGAGCAGCGCGATGCCGGTGCCGGTGCTCACCGCACTGGTCACCCCGAGGGCCTCCGCGCGTCCGCCGAGCAGCCCCTCGGTCACGGCGAGGCCCCACTGCTGGACGCTGAGCACCTGCGCGCCGGGGACGAACCCGCCGATGAGGGACTCCCAGATCAGGGCGTAGAGAAGGCCGATGACGACGGCGTTCCGGCTGACGACCGCCAGCAGGAGGAAGAGGGCGCAGTACGCGATGCCGGCGGCCACGGCCCCCACCCCGAAGGCGACGGCGAGGCCGTCCTCCAACCCCGCCACCACCACCCCGGCGAGCAGCGTCGGCACCGCCGCGACGACGGTGACCACGCCGATCGCCACGGCCAGCTTCGAGGTGACGATGGTGGGGCGCGGGAGCGGCTTGGCGAGGAGGTAGACCACCGAGCCGTCGTCGATCTCGGGGCCGATGGCGCCGGTGCCGGCGACCAGGGCCAGCAGCGGCACGACGGTCCCGAGAGCGAAGCCGCTGAGCAGCGCGACCGTGACCGTGAGGTCGTCCCCGGCCACGGATCGGATGACCACGGACAGGACCAGCAGGATGAGCGGGAGGATCGCGAGTGCGAGGACCCGGCGGCGGCCGAGGAGGCTGCGGGCGGTCAGCTGGGCGACGGTTGCGTTCACGGGCGTGCCACCAGGTAGGAGAAGACGCTCTCGAGGGATTCGTCGGCCGGGCTGACCTCGAACAGGCGGATGCCGTGGTCGGCGGCGAGCCGGGGCAGCGCGCGGGTGAACGTCGCGACGTCGGAGGCCTGCACGTGCAAGGCGCTGTCGGTGCCGTCCAGCAGCTCGATCCCCGTGGCGCCGGTGCCGGCGATGATCGCGGCAGCGAGCTGGCGGTCGTCGCCGGAGCGGACGACGTACCGGTGGGGTCGCTCGGTCATGAGCCGGCGGATGTGCCGGAAGTCCCCCGAGGCCGCGTGGCGGCCGGCGACCATGACCTGGATCTGCCCGGCGATCTGCTCGACCTCCTCGAGGATGTGGGAGCTGAACAGGATCGTCCGCCCGGCCGCGCCCATCTCGTCGAGCAGGTCCATCAGCTGGAGGCGCTGGCGCGGGTCCATGCCGTTGAACGGCTCGTCGAGGAGCAGCACCGGCGGGTCGTGCACCAGGGCGGTCGCCACCTTGATCCGCTGCTTCATGCCCTTCGAGTACGTGGCGATGTCCCGGTCGGCGAACTCGGCCATGTGCACGGTCTCGATGGCCCGCGTCGCGGCGGCCTCGGGGTCCGCCAGGCCGTGGAGCTCGGCGTTCGCGAGCACGAACCGCCCCCCGGACACCGAGTCGTACATGGCCTCCTGCTCGGGGACCAGCCCGATGCGCGTGTAGATGGCCTCGTTGCGCCACACCGCCTCGCCGTCCAGGGTCACCGTCCCGGCGGAGGGGGCGAGGAAGCCCGCCATCATGTTGATGAGGGTCGACTTGCCCGCGCCGTTGGGGCCGAGCAGGCCGGTGACACCCGGGCCGATCGACATCGTGACGTCGTTCACGGCGACGACGTTGCCGAACCAGCGGGACACCTGGTCGAGGGTGAGGACGCTCATGACACCGACACCGATCGGTAGCGGGCCAGCAGGGCTGCGATCGACCCGCCGACGAGGAGCAGGCCGACGCCGAGGAAGACGAGACTGCCGGCCCCGGGCGGGACGGGGAGGGAGCTGGTGGCGCCGAGCAGGCCGCTCTGCACCCCGTCGACAAGGGTGTAGGGGGAGAGGAGGCCGAGGTAGGCCACGCCCTCACCGGCCCCCTGCTCGATCGCGATCTCCTGGGTGACCGCCTGGACGCCGGACAGGACGACGAGGACCGCCACTATCGCCGCGACGGCGAGGCCGCGGCGAGGCGTGATCGCCGCGATGAGCGCGCCGAGCCCGGCGAGGATGCCGGCCAGCAGGGCGGTGCCGGCGAGCGCGCGGAGGAGGTCGGGGACCTGGTCGCCCAGCGGCAGCCCGACGACGAGGGCGCCGAGGAACATGATCACCAGCGGCGTGCCCATGAGCACCAGCAGCGCGGCGGCCATGGCACCGACCTTCGCGAGGACGTAGTCGGGGCGTTCGAGCGGTCGGGAGAAGTACAGCGACATGACCCCGAAGCGGAGGTCGCGGGACACGAGCGCCGGCGCCTGGGCCGCGACGAAGATCGAGATGACCACCTGCATGTTGAGCTGGTAGGACAGGTAGTCGGCGACGAGCTCGTCGGACCGGGTGACGGCGGTGATCGCGACGATCGCGAGGGCGGGGAGGCACATCACCGCCAGCAGGATCATCGGCATGACCTTCGACCGGGTGCTGCGACCGAGCCCGTAGGCGGCGCGGAGGCTCTCGGTGAACAACGACCGGCGGATGTAGCCGCGGCCGAGCCGCGGGCCGTCGTAGTGCCGGTAGCCGATGTCGTGGATGACGCCCTGGGCGTCGGCGGTGGCGGGGGCCGTCTGCTCAGCCATGGGTCGCAGCTCCCGTCGCGGCGGTCGTGGTAGCGGTGAAGATCTCTGCCATCCGATGGCGTCGTCGCTCCATGCGGATCAGGCCGAGCCCGGCGGCGACGACCGCGTCGCGGACGGCGTCGTAGGTCGCGTCGTCGCGCAGCTGCACCTCGATGAGCCGCCCCGCGGTCTGCACGTCGAGGCCGGCGCGCTGCAGGGCTGCGGCGACCTCGTCGTGGCGGTCGTCGACCTCGACGACCAGCACCTGGCTGGCGGCGGTGACGTCGGCGGTGGAGGAGGCGCGGAGCAGCCGGCCGGCGTCGATGACGACGACGTGGTCACACACCCGCTCGAGCTCGCCGAGGAGGTGGGAGGTCACCAGCACCGAGATGCCGAACTCGGCGCTGATCCGGGCGATCAGCCCGAGCATGTCGTCGCGACCGGCGGGGTCCAGCCCGTTGGTCGGCTCGTCCAGCAGGACCACCTCGGGGTCGTGGACCAGCGCCTGGGCGAGCTTGACCCGCTGGCGCATGCCGGTCGAGTAGCCCCCGATGGGCCGGTACCGCTCCTCGTACAACCCGACGTGGCGGAGGATGTCGGCCGTGCGCTCGCGGGCGGCGGTGGGCGGGAGGCCGGACATCCGCGCCATGTGCACGACGAGCTCGGTCGCCGCGACGTCGGGTGGGAGGCAGTCGTGCTCGGGCATGTACCCGACGCGCTCGCGGATGGCGGGCCCGTCCGCGGCCACGTCGAGGTCGAGCACGGTCGCGGTGCCGCTGGTGGCCGGCAGCAGGCCGAGCAGCATCTTGATCAGCGTCGACTTGCCGGCTCCGTTGGCGCCGATGAGCCCGACGACCCCCTCGCCGATGGCGACGGTCAGGTCCGACACCGCGGTCACCTGGCCGAAGCGCTTGGTGAGGCCGTCGGTGGCGATCAGGGTCACGCGGGATCTCCTCGGTCGGGGTCGTGGGGAGGACGACCGACAGCATCACCGCCTGCGGTCGGACCAGCCATGGGGGATCGCCCCCACATGACCCCGACGGGGCGTTCCCCGACGTGGACGGTCAGCCGCGGGTGAACGTGTCGGTGTCGAAGGGGTCGCCGCCCGCGAGGCCGGGCGCGCCCGCGACGTCCATCGCGACCTCCTCCGCCCGGGTCGCCCACGCGGGCATCGGGAAGTTCACGACGAGCGGCGCCGGGACGCGCGGCTGCTTCAGGATCATCGTGCCCGGGTTGATCAGCATCGCCCGGTCGCGCTGGGACTCGGGCATCCAGCGGTACTCGTTCTTCGACGCCTCGGCGGGGTCCATGCGGCCGACGACCTTGATCGAGGCGTTGGTGATGATCGCCTCGTCGACCGCGGAGGCGGTCTGCTGGGCGCCGATGAGGATCATCCCGAGGGACCGTCCGCGCTCGGCGATCTCGACGAGGGTCGACTTGATGGGTGAGTTGCCCTGCCGGGGGGCGTACTTGTTGAGCTCGTCGAGCACGACGAACAGCAGCGGGTCGCGGGTGCCCCGCGCCTCCTTGGCCGCGAACTCCTGGGTCAGCAGCGCGCCGACGACGAAGCGCTGGGCCCGACCGGACAGCGGGGTGAGGTCGACGACGTTGACCTGCTCGTCGGAGCTCATGACCCGGACCCGGTGGCGCTGCCAGCCGTCCTGGTCGCCGCGGATCAGGTGGGCGACGTGGTCCGCGGCGGAGTCGAGCCGGCGCATGAACGCCCCGATCGACCCGGAGGTGGCGAACCGGCCGACCCACTGGGGGTCCTCGTCCTCGGCGTAGTCGCGGATGATCCGGACCAGGTCGGCGAAGGTGGTGGCCTGCTCCACGCCGATCTGGACCCCTCCCTGGGCGAGGGGGGTGGCGAACCGCTCGAGGGCGGTCGCGACGTTGCGGGCGACCGCGGTGTACTGCTGGCGCTCGTCGTCGGTGTCGGCGAAGAGCAGGCTGAGCATGCCCTCGGCGCAGAAGTCCGCCAGCGACCACCAGTAGGCGCGGACCTTGTCCTTGCGGGCGCTGGCGGGGGTGGGCGATGCCGCCCCCTTCACCGGGGGCGACCAGAACGCGACCGAGCCGAAGGGTTGCGCGGGCAGGCCGACCTCGGCCCATCTGGCCCGCTGCTCGACGCTGAGCCGGGCGTTCGGCTGGTCCAGGTACAGCAGGTCCTGGCCCTTCACGTTGAAGATCAGCGATCGGGCGTGCTTTCCGGAGGGGCCGAGCACGGTCGAGCCGTCGTGGAACAGCGCGTGCAGCAGGAACGTGGCGTAGGACGTCTTGGTCGCCACGCCGGAGACGCCGGAGATGTTCACGTGCGCGCCGCTGGTCCCGTCGACGAAGTCGGCGTCCACGAAGACCGGTCCACCTGCGCGGTGCAGACCCGACGCGAGGCGTCGCCCCGGCTCGATCTTGTCGAGGAACATCGCCTTGTCGCGCTGACGGCCGGCGACCTTGTGGACCTCGTTGCCGGGGATCGGCGGCAGGAACACCTCCGGCTCGATCCGGGTGGTGAGGATCGTCGCGACCTCCGATGCCCGGCCGTACATCTGCCCGGCCATGACCCGCTCGACGTCGGAGTGGTGCTCGAGCCCCTCGTGGAAGCCCCGCACCTCGGTGACCACGCCGTACAGCTCGATGTCGGACTGCCCCGGGACGGGCCGGCGGACCGCGACGATGTCGTCGAGCTGGAGGAACTGGCCGGGCCCCACGTGCACGTGGAACTCGAGCGGCCGGGCGGCCTCGGTCCCGATGACGCGGCCGGCGGGCGTGGTCTGGGCATCGGGGGTGGGGACATCCATGACCCTCACGATAGGCAGCAGGTGCGACAACGCCGAGCACCTGCACCGGTCGTCCCAGACGGGTCGACATGGGATATGGTGACCTCGCCGCACGCGTCGAGGTGCGCCCGGGACGTCCGGGAAGGGCACGGCCCACTCGTTCATGAGGCTCCCATGGACGAACTCGAGAACATCCGCAAGCGTGCGAAGCACTTGGTGCGCGACCACCGGGCGGGGCTGATCACCGTGCCGGAGCGGATCCGGCAGCACGCGCCGCGGTTCGCCGGCATGACCGACCTCGAGGTCCTGGACGCCCGCTTCACGCTGCGGGACGCACAGCAGGTGCTGGCCGCCGAGCTCGGTTTCCCCACGTGGGAGGAGCTGACGGCCGCGACCGATCTCCCGGAGGCTCGACCGGCCCCGTGGCGGGGGACGTGACGGGCGTTCGCCCAGGTCTTCGTGCGGGCGATCCCTCCCTCGATCGAGTTCTACGCCGACGTGCTGGCCTTCCGCGTGGACTACGTCTACGGCGTCCCGCCGTTCCACGCGCAGCTGAGCCGTGACGGCGTGGCGCTCAACCTGCGCCGGAAGACCGACCCGCCGTGGCCGGCGCCCCCTCCCGAGCCCGATCTCCTCGCCGTCCGGTTCGAGGTCGACGACGTCAGGGCTCTCTACCTCGAGGTGCGGGAGCGCGGGGCGCGGCTCCACCACCCCCTCCGCCGTGAGCCCTGGGGCCAGCGCACCTTCGTCGTCGCCGACCCGGACGGCAACCTGCTGTCGTTCGGCTCGCACATGCCCGTCACCCCTCCGCCGGAAGGACCCTCCCGATGAGCTTCACCCAGGCCGAGCGCGACTACCTCACCGCGCAGCCCCTCGCCCGCATCGCCACCGTGGACGCGGGGGGCCAGCCCGACGTCGTGCCGGTGGCGTTCGAGCTCGACGACGACGTGCTGTGGATCGGCGGCGGCGGCGAGTCGTTCCTCTCCACGAGGAAGGTCCGCAACGTGATGGCGGGCCGCAGGGACGTCGCGCTGGTCGTCGACGACCTCGCCTCGCTCGACCCGTTCGTCGCCCGCGGCATCCGGGTGTACGGCCACGCCGATGACCCCGTCGAGCGGACCGGTCTCATCGGGCCCGGCTGGTACGTGCGGATCACGCCGACGGTCTCGTGGAGCTGGAACCTGGCCGGCGAGCCGGCCGGCGCCGAGTGGTACCCCATGCCGCGGAGGGCGCACGACCAGGAGCGGTGACCGGTCCCCCCTCCACCCGAGCGGCGTGATCAGCCGGGCAGCTCGACCCCGTCGACCTCGGTGGTCACGCCGTCGCCGAGGAGGCACAGGTGGCCGGCGGCGGGGAGGGCCTCGGCGAACGGCGTCTCGTAGCTCCACGCGATGTCGTGGCCCGAGCCGTCACGCAGTGACCAGTAGGAGGCATCCCCCTTGTAGGGGCAGTGGGTCCGCGTGGTGGACGAGGTCAGCAGGTCGGTGCGCACGTCGCCGGCGGGCAGGTAGAACCGGTTCGGCAGACCCGTCTCGCTGACGACGACCGGGCGGGTCGACTCGGCCAGGACCACGTCGCCGTGGCGGACCACGACGTGCCGGCTGGACCGCCGCGCGTCGACCCGGTGGTAGGGGTCGCGGAGGTGGCCGTGCACCTGCTCGTCCTCGTCGAACCAGGCGTCGAGGCGGTCCCAGTAGAAGGCCTGGTACCCCTCGAGCCAGGCGGCCGCTGCCTTCGGGTCGGGGTAGCCCCACACCGCGTCGGTGGCGGTGCGGTCGCCCACGCGGATCGACCAGTAGCGGGCGTCGCCCTTGAACGGGCAGTGAGTGGTGTGGTCGGAGTCGACCAGCAGGTCCGCGCTGACGTCGGCGGTGGGGACGTAGAGGACGGGCAGCATGTTCGACTCGTGCAGCAGCCGCCCCTCGACGGTGTCGAGCACCACCTGGCCGGCGAACACCGCGCGCACCCGCCGCGGGAACGGCGACAGGAGCAGCCGGTGCGGCGGCCCGTCGACGGTGTAGTTCGTCTGCTCGGGCGGGGTGGTCGTGAGGGGGCCGTCGCCGAGGGTCAGGGTCATCGCGTCCTCCGGGGGATCGTCGCGGTCGCCGTCGCCCGACCGTAGCCGCGCGGCCCGCGCCCGGACCCCGGTGAGCTCAGGCCGCGGCGCGCCGTTCGGCGATCCCCTGCTCGACCAGGCCGCGGTCGATGCCGGACGCGCGGAGGAGGTCCGCCGCCTCGCCGCCCTCCCGGAACAGCGCGAGCAGGATGTGCTCGGTGCCGATGTACCCGTCCTTGCGGGCGAGGGACTCGCGGAGGGACAGCTCGAGCACCTTCTTCGCCGGCTTGGTGAAGGGGATGTGGCCCTTGGGCTTGCGGGCAGCGCGCTCGAGGGCGCCATCGCCGAAGGTCTCGGCGACCTGGTCGCGGACGGCGTCGAGGTCGATGCCCAGCGTGCGCAGGACCGCCGCGTCCGAGGCGTGTCGCAGGTGCTCGCGGAGCCGGGGCCCGTCCAGCCCGGCGGTGCGCAGGATGTCGCCGGCCATCTGGTCGGTCCCCTCCGCCATGGCGAGCAGGATGTCGGTCGGGCGGATGGTCCGCTGGCCGAGGTCGCGGGCGACCTGCTGGGCCCGGACGACCACGTCGCGGGCGTTGTCGGTGAACCGCTCGAACACGTCCTCATCTCCTCCGCAGCCGGCTGCGCGCGTGCTTCTTGTGGACCGCCTGCTTGGAGACCCCGAGCGCATCGGCGATCTGCTGCCACGACCAGCCCTGCTCGCGGGCGTTGTCGACCTGCAGGACCTCGAGGTCATCGGTCAGGTCCCGGAGCGCGGCGACGGCGCGGAGGCCGATGGCGGGGTCGCGGCTCGACGCCTCCCCTGCGGCGGTCATCACCGGTGGTGCGGTCATGTGTCAACTGTAGTTGACGGCCGATGGAGTGTCAACCACCGTTGACGGCGTGCCGCACGACCCGCCCTCGGTGTGTCGGGAGACCCGTCAGGATGACGGGTGTCCCGACACACTGGCGGGGTGGGTCCCCACGACGACGTCACCGCCGCCGAGGTGCTGGCCGCGCTGTCCCGGCTGGACGAGCCGCCCGAGCTGATCCTCGCCGCGCTGGCCGCGGCCCTCGGAGGATCGGCCGACCGGCTGCCCGCGGTCGACGCGCTGGTGGCCCGCCTCCCCACGGACGTGCGGACGCCGTGGCTGCTGGGCCGGGCCCGGGAGGTCCTGCACGACCCGGCGGCCCGGACCGCGCTCGGCGCGTGGTTCACCCCGCCGGACGTGGCCAGGGAGCTGGTGGCGTGCGCCACGTCCGACCCGCCCGCCCGGGTGGTGGACCCCGCCTGCGGCGGTGGCGCGTTCCTGCTGGCGGCGCACGAGCGGTGGCCGGCGGTCGAACTCGTCGGCGTCGACGTCGACCCGTTGGCGGTGGAGACGACCCGGCGGGCGCTCGACCTCGCCGGCGCGACCGACGTCCACGTGCGCGTCGGCGACGGGCTGGCGCCGCGGGAGGCGATGCCGGGCGACCTCGTCCTCACCAACCCGCCGTTCCGCTCCCAGCTGAGCGCCCGGACGGCACGGTCGCCGGACCGGCGTCGGCAGCTGGAGGCGTGGCTGGGCCCCGCGGCCCGCGGGTACGTCGACGACGCCGGCCTGTTCCTGCTGGCGGTCGCCCGGGACCTGGAGGTCGGAGGGGTCGCTGTGCTCGTCGTGCCGGAGGCGGTGCTGGCCGCAGCCGGTGCGCAGGCGGTCCGTGAGTCGGTCGGTTCCACGTGTGACGTGGAGGTCGTGTGGCGCGACCGCGACGGCGCCTTCCCGGGGGTGCCCACCTGCGCCGTGCGGCTGGTCAGGCGGCGCGAGGGTGGGCCGGGGACTCCGCCGGGGACGTGGACCCCCCTGCTCGCTGCGGATGTCCCCGCCGTGGCGGTCCCCGGAGCGCGGGTGATCGGCGACGTCGCGATGGCCTCGGCGGACTTCCGCGACGCCTACTACCTCCTGGCCGACCACGTGGTCGAGGCGGCCGAGGCCCCCGAGGGCCGCCCCGTCGTGACCGCCGGGCTGATCGACCCCGCGCACCTCCGCTGGGGTGAGGTGCCGGCGCGGTTCGCGAAGCGGCGTTGGCGGGCGCCCGCGGCGCGTGCCCTGCCGGCGGGGTTCGCAGCGGCGCGGCTGGGCCCGAAGGTGCTGGTGGCGACCCAGAGCCGGGTGCTCGAGGCGGTCGTGGACGCCGACGGCGGGTGGATCCCGTCGACGCCGGTCATCACGGTCCGGACGGACAGGCCGTGGCACGTCGGCGCCGCGCTGACGAGTCCCGTCCTGACCGCCGTCGCGGCACGACGCCACGCCGGTGCCGCCCGAGCCCGCGGCGCGCTGAAGCTGAGCGCGGCGCAGGTCCTGTCCCTCCCCCTCCCCCGTGGTCCGTCACCCGCATGGGACGCCGCCGCGGACGCCTACCGCCGGGCCCACGACGCAGACGATCCTGTGGCCCGGCACGAGCTCGTCGTGGCCTGCGGACGGGCGATGGTGGCCGCGTTCGACGTCGATGACGAGGCGCTGGTCAGGTGGTGGGTTGCCCGGTTGCCCCGCCGCGCCGCACGGATCGACCACCACGAGGGGTGAGACCCACCTCCGGGGGGTGATCCGCGCAGGTCACGGGCACGGGGCTCCACGGATCGACCACGCCGGCGACCTCCTCACACCTCTCCAGTGGTCGATCCGTGCGTTTGGGGTGGGGGGGTGGGGTGGGGGGTTGGGGTGGGGGGTTGGGGTGGGGGGTTGGGGCGGGTGCGGGTGCGGTCAGCAGGTGTCGAGCTCGTCGAGCTGGACCGCGGCGGGGTGGCTGATGACCGAGCCGGCGCCGATGAGGGCCAGGTCGACCTCGGTGCAGCCCGTGACCATCGCCGCGGTCGGGTCCGGGACGACGTCGCCGTTGACCATCAGCAGCGGGGCACCGGCGTCCGACGCCATCCCGGCGGCGGCCAGCCCGTAGGCCCAGCCGTCGGGGTCGAACCCGTCGATGATCGTGAAGCGGCGCGGGCCGGAGTCCGCGGCCTGCCACAGGGAGGCGGCGATCGCCGCGGCGGTGCCGGTCCGCTCGGAGGCGGCGATCCGGACCGGGTTCGGCACGGCGCCGGCCACCGCGTCGGACAGCGCGGCGGTTCCGCCGAACAGCACGGTCCGGTCGATGCCGTTGGCGGACAGCCACGCGGCGACGTCGGGGTGCAGGGCCGCGGTGTCCGTCACCAGCGTGGGGACGCCGGTGGCCGCGCCCCACGCCCCTCCGGTGACCGAGTCCGCCCACCCGGCGGTCGGGTTGTCCGCGGGTCCGCCGGCGCGGGCGAGCGCCACCGCGGTCGTGCCGGGTGCGACCTGGCGCACCCGGTCCGCGACGGCGATCGCGGTCTGCACGCGGGAGGGACCGGCCAGGCGGTCCACGACGTAGCCGAGGGCGGTCAGCTCGGCCTCGACCTCCTCCGACACCGCGTTCACTCCGCCGAGGACGTGGACGGTGCCGCCGGGCGGCAGGACCCGCTGGATCTCCATCCGGGTGCCGGCGTGCAGCTGCCCGGTCGGGGTGAACAGCAGGGGTCCGTCGGCGGTGAGCGTCGCCCCGGCGAGGGAGTCGGGGAACTCGTCGTCGCGGGAGAGCACGACGCGGCCGGCTGCGCCGTCGGCGAAGCGCGCGCGGGAGATCGCGAGGCCCATGGCGATCGGGTCGCTGACGTTGACCCGCTCGGTCGTGGCGGGGTTGCCGTCGAACGCGCCACGCGGCTCCGTCGGGTCGACCGGGCTCGGCTCCGGCACCGCACCCGGGGGGAGGGGCTCGGTCGGCGGGTCCGTCGGCTCGGTCGGCGGGTCCGTCGGCTCGCCGGGGGCGGCACCGAGGGGTGCGGCGCTCCAGTCCGGCGAACCGCCGACGCCCAGCGACACGGCAGCGGCGAACCCGCCCTCGCAGTCGGTGTCGAGCCCGGTGGCCATGAACAGCTCCCCGGAGCCGGTGCCCTCCTCGCCCTCGCGCACGAGCTCCCACACGAGCGAGGACCCGTCGGGCGACCACTCGGGGTTCCGGAAGGACCGGGTGTCGGAGAAGCTCGGCTCGGGGCCGACGATCTCACACGAGAAGGTCGGCGCGGCGGGTGGCGGGCCGGTCATCTCGAAGACGTAGAGGCGGGAGCCGACCGGCACCCAGGCGATGCCGGGCAGGGCGACGACGACGCGGTCCTGCGCGGTCGTGACGTCCGCCATCGACGGGAAGCAGCCGAGGTTGTCGTCCCCGGCCTGGGTGGGGGCGGTGCACGGCTGGAACCAGTTCTGCAGCGCCGCGCCCGACGGGCCGTAGGTCGCCACCCAGGGGGTGCTGTCGTCGTCGTAGTCGATGAGGAACGCCCGATCGGTCGAGTAGGTCGCGTCCGCGGAGTCGAACGCCGGGTTGGCGACCGGCGCCGGGTCCCGGCCGTCGGCGTAGGCGAAGTCGACGGTCGGGGCCACGACGAAGCCCTCGGGCGTCTGGTAGCTCTGGTAGGTGGTGTAGGTGAACACCTCCCCTTCGGCGCGCACGTCGAGGTCCTGGAAGTTGCCGCCGGGGACGCTGAACGGGCCGTCGAGGACCGTCCCCTCCTGGTCCATCCGCACGACCTGCCCGCCCTCACCACCCGTGACCGCGACGATGCGGCCCTGGTCGTCCTGGGACGGGAACAGGTAGGGCGCCGCGGCGGTCCCGTCGGTCGTGACGGGCCGCGCGGTGGAGGGGTCGTCGGCCGCCATGATCCAGACGTCGTGGTCACGGGTGAAGACGATGCTCCCCGTGGCCGCGGCGCTCGCCGGAACCGCGACGAGGACGGCGGCGACCAGCGCGACGGCGATGGCGGCGACGGATGCGCCCGTCGCGCGAGTACGGCTCGATGTCATGCCCACGGGTCCACCCCTCTGGTGTCGGCTGCGAGACGAGCGGACGCTACGCCCGACCCGGAGCAGGCACAACGGCCTGTGATCGCTTCGTCACCGATCCCCCGGCGGCGACGTCAGCGGCCCTCGGCAGGGCGCCGCCACAGTCCGTGGACGGTCCAGCCGCGGTCGTGGAAGCCGGCGGCGTCGGCGACGCGGGCCGACGCGGTGTTGGCCGGGTCGTGCAAGTAGGTGGGGACGCCGCCGTCGGCCAGGATCCGGCGGGTGGCGGTCACCACGAGCCGGCGGGCGAGGCCCTTCCCCCGCGCGGCCGGCGAGGTGACCACGGCGATCTCCCGACCCACCGGGTCGTGGACCTTGATGCCGACGCCGGCCAGGTACCCCCCGCGCGGGTCCATCGCCACCAGCCGCGGCCCGTTGAACGGCGCGAGCCACGACGGCAGGCGGGCGTCCTGGGTCGGCACCCAGGTCCCGGTCGACGGCAGGGGCGCGGGCAGGTGGGTCCAGCGGAAGACGCCGGTGCCGAACACCGCGCCGTCCATCCCGAGCAGCGGGGCCAGCCGGTCACCCAACCCCGGGTCGGCGAGGTCGGTCCCGATCACCCGCCGGACGTCGTCGACCGCAGAGGGCGGGACCGCGATCACGTGGCGCTCGCCGTCCCCGACCCCGAGCAGCGGGCGGACGGACCCGTCCCAGGTCGGGCGGTCCCGGGCGGGGTCGCCCACGACCTGGACGGTGGCGCGCGGCGGCCACTCCCCCACCCAGGCGCGCAGGTGGGCCGTCAGGCGGTCGGCCATCACTCGAGCTCGATGACGTGGTAGAGCTCGGCCAGGCGGCCCTCAGCCAGACCCCCGGCCGCCGCGGAGTCGGCCATCCAGGCGCGGACCCGGTCGGCCATCTCGTCGACGCGGTGGGCGGTCTGGCTGACGTGCTCGCGCAGCGCCGCGATCTTGTCGTCGAAGGCATCGGTGACGTCGACGGCGTGCCGGGCCCCGGGGTGGGCCATGACGAAGACCTCCTGCACCACCCACGGGTCGAGCCCCTCCTCGAGCAGCTCGGGGAACGCGAACGGGTTGCGCGCGGCCGGGTAGATCGCGCGGATGCACGCCTCGCCGGCGGCCATGTGGTCGGGGTGGCTGGCCGGCAG
This sequence comes from Euzebya sp., assembly GCF_964222135.1. Classification (NCBI taxonomy): domain Bacteria; kingdom Bacillati; phylum Actinomycetota; class Nitriliruptoria; order Euzebyales; family Euzebyaceae; genus Euzebya; species Euzebya sp. The sequence goes on along the minus strand of NZ_CAXQBR010000066.1, from coordinate 25,691 downwards.
CCGGTCGTAGTTCCGCTCCGGCGACTGGATCAGCATCCGCTGGGGGCGGACCTCCCGGATGACGCGGGAGATGTCGCGCACCAGGTACGCCGTCGGCTCCACCCAGCCGTCCCGGTAGCCGTCGAGGAACCGGACGTCGGTGACGCCGAGGACGGCCGCGGCCGCCGTCTGCTCGGCCTCGCGGATGCCGCCCATCAGCTCGCGCGGGGTGTCGTCGAACCCGCCCTGGTCCCCGCGGGTGATGAGCAGGTAGGTGACGTCGACACCGGCCCGGACCCAGCGGGCCACCGTTCCCGCGCAGCCGAAGTCGATGTCGTCGGGGTGGGCGCCCACGACGAGGGCGCGCTCGATCTCCGCATCAGGTCTGGGCATCGCCGGCAGTGTGACCGGTCCGGCGCGACGGCGCAGCAGCGCGGCACGCGACGGGCTAGCGCCGGCGCCGCTCGAAGCCGAGGCGGGGGTCGAACCCCAGGGGCAGCTCGAGCCGGTTGGCGGCCAGCACGGCCTCGTCGGACAGGACGTCCACCACCCTCCCGTCGGCGACCACCCGGCCGGCGTTGACGATCGCCGCCCGGTCGCACAGCTCCAGGGCGAAGGGCAGGTCGTGGGTGATCAGCACCTGGGTGATCGCCAGGCCGGCGAGGACCTCGGCGAGCTCCCGCCGGCCGGCGGGGTCCAACCCGGACGTCGGCTCGTCGAGCACCAGCACGTCAGGCCGCATCGCCAGGACGGTCGCCAGGGCGACCCGGCGCCGCTCCCCGCCGCTCAGGTGGTGGGGGGCGCGGGACGCGAGGTCGGCGGCCCCCACCGCGTCGAGGGCCTCCTTGACCCGCAGCTCGAGGTCGGGTCCGCGCAGCCCCAGGTTGGCGGGTCCGAAGGCCACGTCGTCGGCGACGCGGGGCATGAACAGCTGGTCGTCGGTGTCCTGGAAGACCATCCCGACCCGACGGCGGATCTCCCCGAGGTTCGCCGGCACCACGGGCATGCCGCTGACCTCGACGACGCCCTCCTGCACTGCGTGGATGCCGTTGAGGTGCAGCGCCAGCGTCGTCTTGCCCGCGCCGTTGGGACCGAGCAGGGCGATCCGCTCGCCGACGCCGACCTCGAGGTCCACGCCGTCGAGCGCCCGGCGCCCGTCGGGGTAGGTGAACGCCAGGTCGGCGATGCGGAGCGTGGGCGGCGTCACAGGCCGCCCAGGGTACGGGTGGCGGCGGCCGCGAGGAGGGCGAGGAGCGCGAGCAGGGGCAGGGCGGCCGCGGCGGCCCACTCGCCCCGCCCCGCGCGCCGGTCGTCGAGCACGGGCATGGTCCCGTCGAAGCCGCGGGCCAGCATCGCCGCGTGGACCCGCTCACCCCGCTCGTAGGAGCGGACGAACAGGGCGCCGGCCGAGCTGGCGATCGGGCGGGCCTGCCACAGCCAGCGCGGGTCATAGCCGCGGGCGGTCATCGCGGTGCGCATGCGGCCGAGCTCGCCGGTGAGCACCTCGAGGTAGCGCAGCATGAACGTGGCGATCGCCGTCATCACCGTCGGGACGCGAAGGCGGTTCAGGCCCCGCATGATCGCGGTGGTCTCCGTCGTGGCCGCCAGGACCACGGTCGTCGTGACCCCCAGCACGGCCTTGCACAGGATCGTCCGGGCGGCGACGAGCCCCTCGGCGGACACCGCCACGCCGAGCACCTCGGTCCGCGGGCCGGTGGCCACGAACGGGATCAGCGCGACGAAGGCGATGAAGGGGACGACGACGAGGGCGCGGCTCGCGACGAAGCGCACGGACAGCCGGGCCGTCCGTGCGACGGCGGCCAGCACGACGGCATGCCCGGCGAACGCCCAGCCGAGGTCGGCGGGGGTGAGGGCGACGACGGTCACGAACCCGAGCGCCGCGGCGACCTTCGCCTCGGGCGCCATCGCGTGCACGCGCGAGTGCCCGTGGACGTACAGGGCGTGGGCGTGGCCGGCGCCCATCAGCGTCCGCGGGTCATGCGGGTGCTGGCCGGTCGGTCGGCTGCGGCTCGCCCGGCGTGCCGCCGCGGGGGACCTCGGTCGCGCAGGGCGAGGACCAGCCCGCCGGTGACGAGGAGGGTGAGCAGCACGCCCGTCACCCCGGCGACTGCCAGGCTGAGCTGCTCGTCGTCGACGCCGGCGGTGGCGTAGTCCGCGAAGATCGACGAGCCGAGGGCGTGCTCCTCCGCAGCGGAGATGAAGCCCTGGTCCTCCGCGACCCGCTCCAGCCCGTCGGGGTCGTCGACGGCGAACTGGCTGACGACGGTCGCGATGACCACGGTGACGGCCAGCCCCGTCAGGGCGAACGCACGCAGGCCCAGCCGGGGGCGGTCCGCGAGCTGGAGCCGATCGAGGTCGGACGCGCCGTGGACCAGGTCGGGGCGTGCCGCGAGGACCGCGCCGACGGCCATCCCGGTGATGATCCCCTCGCCGATGCCGATGAGGAGGTGGACGCCCACCATCGCGCCGAAGACGGTGTCGAAGGGGATCGGGGCGGAGGCGCCGAAGAGCCACTCGAGGCTGAAGGCCGCGGCGCTGAGCACGACGCTGATCCCGCCCGCGAGGCCGGCGGCCACGACCACCCCTCCCCCGTTGGCGGGGAGGATGCGCCGCAGCAGCCGGAAGGCCGCGTAGCCGCCGAAGCTGGTGACGACCGCCATGTTGAGGACGTTGTAGCCCAGGGCCGTCAACCCGCCGTCGGCGAACCCGAACGCCTGGACCACGACGACCACGGTCACGGCGAGCGTCCCCATCGCCGGGCCCAGCAGGATCGCGGCGAGGGCGCCGCCCAGGAGGTGCCCGGTCGTGCCCGCGGCGACGGGGAAGTTGACCATCTGCGCGGCGAAGATGAAGGCCGCCGCGATGCCGGCCAGCGGGATCTGGGACTCCGACAGCCGGTCCTTCGCCTGGCTCGCGAGGGAGGCGCCGACCGCGCCGATCGAGATGGCTCCGGTGGCTGCGGCGGTGCCGACGGTCAGGAACCCGTCAGGTGCGTGCATGGCGTCGTCGTCCTGTCATCGGGAGCGGGTCGGCGCGAAGCTTACTGCGATCTGTTCGCAGTTGTCACGGGCCGTCGGCGCAGTCCGCGCAGACGCCGGTGACGCTCAGCTCCACGGACTCCGCGTCGAAGCCGTGCCCGGACGCCAGGTGGTCGCGCACCGACTGCACCAGCGTCCCGCGGTGGTGGTCCACCGTGCCGCAGGTCCGGCACACCAGGTGGAAGTGCTCGTCGGGGTGGGCGAGCTCCCAGCGGCTCGCCTGGTCGCCGGCCAGCCGCGACTGGCGGACCAGGTCGAGCTCCTCGAAGAGGCTGAGCGAGCGGTAGACCGACGCGAGGTTGACGGTCGCGTCGATGCGAGCGACGCGCTCGGCCAGCTCGTCGGCCGTCAGGTGCCCCTGGGACTCCGAGAGCGCGCGCCACACGGCCCTCCGGGGACCGGTGACCCGGTGCCCCCCAGCGCGGAGGATCGCGGCGACATCGGGTGCTGCCATGCTCGAGCGAATGGTACCGGCGCAGACGGGGGAAGCCCCGGCACGGGCAGTGCCGGGGCGGGGAACGGGGTGATGGCCTCCTGCGCCACCGCCCCCGTGGGGACGCTGGCGGCCCCTAGCGGGGGATGGCCGCCAGCCAGACGGCCTGCTCGGCGCGTCGCCGCTCCTCCGCTGCCCGTCGGAGGGCGTGGTCGGTCATCCCGTGGTCGTGGAGGGTCTGGTCGTCCTGGGGGATCGCGATCTCGGCGGTGTCGGCCTCGTCCGGCGCCCGCCCGTCCGGGACGCGCGGGGACTCGGGAACCGGTCCGACCTGGCTGCGTCCGACCTGGCTGCTGGGGTCTCGCTGGCTCATGGCTCGCCCTCCCGTGGTGGTGATCCCACCCTCTCCCCGCACGGGGGCCGGGTCACGTGGCCGGCCGACCCACGGACGGATGGCCGTCTGGTCAGCCTCGGCGCCGCAGCACCCGGTACGCCGCCGCCGCGGCCAGCCCGTACGCCAGGTGCGCGCCGAGGTCCTTGGCGAGCTCCTCCGCCTCGTAGTCCCAGATCGGCTGGTAGAAGCCGGCGGCGCCGAGGGTCAGGTAGCTGTTGAGGAAGGCGGTCATGCCGGTGGCGAGCCCGCCGGTGACCACGCCGCGCTCGTCGTGCAGCAGCGCGTGCCCGACGCCGTAGCTGATCCCGGTCAGCCAGTGGACCACGTCGGTGGTCACGCCGGCCGCGTCGTCGGGCAGGTCCACGCCGATGGCCTCGGCCACCGCCTCCCCGACCTGGCCGGGGGTGGAGGCCTCGTCGAAGGACCCCGTCGATCCGGTCGAGAGGTCCCACTCGACCGGACCGGCATCCCCACCGCCCTGGCGGTAGCGGCGGTACCACACCGCGTCCATGGCGGCGGTGCCGATCACCCCGGCGGCGGCGCCGGCGATGATCCGTCGGATGGTCGATGGCATGCGTTGCTCCGATCTGTGCGGCTACCCGCGCACCCTTCCCTGCGACGGCGTCCGCTGATCAAGCTCCGGCGGGCGGGGCGATCAGGTGCGGCGCAGCACCAGCCAGGCGAACCCGACGACGCCCCGGTAGCGCCGGTACTCCTCGCGGCGCTCCGCGGCGTAGGCGCGGGCGGCGTCGGTCCCGACCGCCTCCACCCCGGCGGTCCACGCGGCTTCGAAGGCGTCCCACTCCTCCGCGGTGGAGCGGTCCACGTCCTCGACGGTCCACGACTCCATGGCCGCCCACTCGAGCAGCTGGTCGGTGTCGGGCATGTCGCCGAACACCTCCCGGTGCCAGGCGTCCGGCCGCCGCTCCCACACGCCGTCACCGACGAGCGCCAACCCGCCGCTCGGCACGAGCTCTGCCAGGCGCAGCAGCATCGCGGCGGTGCCGCCCAAGGCGTGCGAGGACGCGACGCAGATCGCGGCGTCACAGGACCCCTCCCACTCCGCCGCATCGGCCTCGGCGAAGGTGACCCGTCCGGCGAGCCCCGCCTCGCGCGCGCGATCGCGGGCGGCATCCAGCGCGGCCCGGTCGAGGTCCACCCCGATGCCGCGCGTGCCGGGCGCGGCGGCGAGGACGCGCAGGAGCAGGTCCCCGCGGCCGCAGCCCACGTCGAGGACCGTGCCGGGGGCCTCGACGGCCAGGCCATCGGCGATCGCGTCGATGCGCGCAGGCGAAGCCGGCGCGTTCACGGCCAGGGCCGCCGCACCGGCCTGTCGCAGCGCCGCCCGCTCGTCCACCGCGGCAGCGTACGCCAGGCCATCGGGGCGGGTGCGGTGGCACGGCGCAGTCCTAGACTTCACAGCGTCAGGTCGGGTGCACGGAAGGTGGGGATAGGTGGGTCAGACGGTCGGGGACGGGGGAGCGGTCGACAGGGCGGGGGACCGCCTCGAGCGCCTGGTGGCCATCGCCGGCCGGTTGAGCACCGCCGGGTCCACCGAGGCCGTCTCGCGCGAGGTGGTGGACGCGAGCGCCGAGGAGCTCTCGGCACAGCGGGTCGCCGTGATGGTCGTCGACGAGTCCGGCGACCAGCTGCGGATGATCGCGACCGCCGGCGTGGACCCGCTGGTGGTCGAGGTGTACGGGGACGTGGACGTCGCCGCGGACCTGCCGGCGAGCGAGGTCGTGCGCACGGGCGAGCTGTTCGTGACCCGCAGCCGCGCCGAGCTCGACCGCCGCTACCCGGTCCTCGCGGACGTGCCGATGCCCGCCTCGATGGTCGTGGCCCCCCTGCGCGCGCCGGACGGGAGCGCGGTCGGGATCCTCTCGATCGGGTTCGCCGAGGAGGGGCGCGAGGTCGACGCGCCGACGATGCAGTTCATCCAGGGCCTGGCCGACATGTGCGCACAGGCCCTGCACCGGATCCGGGTGGAGGACCAGCTCCGGGAGGTCCTCGTCCAGCAGCGGTTCCTGGCCGACGCCGGCGCGCTGCTGATCAGCTCCCTCGACCCGACCGAGGTCATGGACCAGGTCGCCCGGCTCGCGGTACCCGCCGTCGCCGACATCTGCGCGGTGTGCCTGGGGGACGGCGACGCCCTGCGGGTGGCGGCCATCGCCCACGCCGACCCCGATCGCCAGCCCGTCGTCGAGCACCTCGCGGCGCGCTCGGAGATGGTCACCCACGAGGGGCTCATCGCCCTGTGGCGCGAGGGCGAGGCGACGGTGACCGCCGAGGTCGACTGGACCGCCGCCGTCGCCGCCGCCGAGGACGCCGAGCACCGCTCGCTGCTGTCCGCGCTCGAGGTGACGTCGGCGCTGGCGGCTCCGCTCGTCGCCCGCGAGCAGCGCCTCGGCGTGCTGATCCTGATGACCACCACGTCTGACCGGCGACTGGGCCCCACCGACCTCGCGCTGGCCGAGGACCTCGCAGGCCGGGCCGCGCTGTCCCTCGCCAACGCGCGGATGCACTCCGACCGGCTGGAGCTGACGGAGAACCTCGAGCGGGCTCTCCGCAACCGGGTCGTCGTCGAGCAGGCGAAGGGCGTGCTGGCCGCCCGCCTCGCGGTCACGCCGGACGAGGCCTTCGAGCCGCTCCGCGCCGCCGCCCGTGCCCGCCGGCAGTCGGTCTACCTCCTGGCCGAGGAGGTCCTCCGCGGCGCGGTGGACGTCGCCGAGCGGGTCGCTGGAGCCGACCGGACCGACGACGAGGTCAGACGATCCGACGTCCGGTGATGCTGGCGGGGGTGACCGCGACGGTGCGGCTGTGCCGGTCGGCCCAGGACCGCAGCAGCTCGGTCAACCCGGCGCGCTCCTCGCTGTCCCGGACCTCGCGGGCCTTGCCGCGCACCAGCACGCTCCACCCCTCCTGCCAGGCGGGATCGACGTCATCGACCTCGAAGGCGACTCGCTCGTTCATGATCGCCGCGCTCCACATCGAGCCGGCGTCGGTGTGGAAGACGATCTCGCCCCCGACGACCCGGTAGTTGACCGGCAGGACGGTCGGCCCGTCCTCGGTGGTGAAGCCCAGCCGCCCCACGTGGGTCGGGTGCGACTGGAGCAACCGGAGGCACTCGTCGACGGTCATCTCGTACAGCTCGGCCATGTCGCCTCCGGGGTGTCTCGTCGTCTGCCCATCGTGTCCGATCGGACGAGGAGGGGGAGGGGTCCGAGGTCCCGCTCCCGACGGGACCATCGACCCGGTTCCCGGTGAGGCGTAGCGTGCGGACATGAGGTGGTGGCGGCGGCGGTCGCCGGCGCGGGGGCGCGCGCCGTCGGCGATCGGGCGCGCACGTCGGGTGGAGATCAGCCACCTGACCGGCGTCGTCCTCCACCTCCCCCAGGGCGGCCCGGCGGCCATCCGCGGGACGATGCGGCGGTGGGTCGTGACACCCGACGGCATCACCCGCGCCCCTGACGTCGTCGGCGTCCACGTCGTCGGGGTCCCGCTCCGGTCGGTCGGGTTCATCGCCCGCCGTCAGCTCGGCGGGCTGCCGATCGCCGTCGAGCAGGTCAGGACCACGACGTGGCGACGGCGCACCCGCGTGGTGGTCGGCGACCCGGACTCGGTCCGCCTGCCCTTCGGCGACGACCCGCCGGACGCCCGCTGACGGGACGGCGTGCGGGTGCGACCCCGCTCAGGAGCCCCGGGCGGCGTCGAGCACGGCCTGGCACACCGCCGACTCCCCGCCGAGCGCCAGCACCCGGGCGGGGTCGAGGCGGGCGATCTCCTCGGCGACCTGCGGCGGGAGCGTCCCGCAGCTCGGGACCAGCAGGATCGGGCCGTCGGTGAGCACGCCGCCGGCGACCGCGTCGACGACGACGTCGGCGCGCGCCAGATAGGCCGTCGCGGCCCCCGCGGGGAACTGCCGCTGGGAGATGGCGATGGCCGTGTCGATCCGGGTCGGGCCGGCCAGACGACCGCCGTCCCGGAGGCTGGTGTCCGGCCCCTCCCCCACCTGGCGTGCCGCCCCGGAGTCCGCGGCGACCTGCAGCGGCGCGGTGTCGACCGCCTCCCAGGCCGACCCGGGGATCTCGCGGAGGGTGCGCAGGTCGTCGTTCGCCCAGCGCTCGTCCGGGACGCCGGAGATGAACCACGGCGACCCGTTGTCGGCGAGGATCGCGCCGTGGGTCTGCAGCGCGACGACGATCGGGCGGACCTGGTCGGGGAAGTCCGCGGGGTCGATGGCCGCCGAGAGCCGGAACCGGGCGCCCATCGGCGGCAGGCTCGGGTCGTCCGCCGCCCCCGCCTGGTGGCGGGCGGGCCAGATGTGGGACCGGTCGGTCTGCGGCGCGGTGATCCGGATCGCGTGGTCGATGACCCCGCTCGCCACCTCGTCGTAGCGGACCAGGCCGGGGAGGATCGGCAGGCCGGCAGCGTCCGCCGAGGTCCAGCCCTCCGGCCGCAGGTCGTTCGAGTTCAGGTCGAACACCGCACCCGATCCGGCGGTCCACCCCTCCCCTGCCGCCGGCGGGTGGGCGTCGAACAGCTCGTAGAGCGTGCAGGTGTCGCGGTCCACGATCAGGACGTGCCGGTCGCCGTCGGCGTCGGGGCCGCCCTCGATGCTCGGGTCGGGGGGGATCGGGTAGGGGCCGGGGTCGCTCTCGTCGGCGTAGGTGAACGTCACGGGCACCCGCTCGGTGTCGGCGTCGACGACGTCGTAGGGGATGCCGATGGGCCCGCCGTCGTAGGTGCCGGAGCCGAAGTCGGGGTGGATCGGATCGTCCGCGCCGATGGCCGCCACCCAGTCCGCGGAGCGGGGGTGCACGTCGAGGTCGTCGACCGGGGTGTTCCAGACCGAGTCCGCGGGCAGCACGGGGCAGTCCGGTGCGTCGGGCAGGGTGGCCGCGGTGGCGCCGGTCGGCGCGGGGGCGCAGGCCGCCGCCAGCAGGAGGAGGGGCAGGACGATCAGGTGGCGCATGGTCAGAGCCTGGCACCCGACGGGCAGCGGAGTGGTGACGTCCTGGTGGCGTCAGGCGGGCATGATGGCGTCGCACCCCTCCGGCCAGGAGCCAGCCGATGCTCTTCCTCGCCCACGTCGCGGGTGACCATCCCGACGACGTCCTCGCGAGCGACCCCGACGGGCCGTGGCGCGAGGTGTTCCCGCTCGCCCCCGGACTCGCGTTCCTCGACAGCGACCAGTCGCGGTCGCGGGTCTACCACGCCCTGAAGGACCACCTCCCGTCGGGCACGCCGCTGCTGGTCGCCGAGCTGCACGAGGTGCCGAAGTTCAAGGGGATGGCACCGGGTGCCCTGGCGTGGGCGCGGTCCCGTGCCTGACGGGGGGGTCGTGGCGACGACCGAGGAGCTCGGCTTCCGCCGCCTGGGCGACGACGACCTGCCGCTGCTGCACCGCTGGCTCAACGAGCCGTGTTCCCCCTGCACCCGGCCTGGACCCAGGTGTGCGCATCGCAGTACGCGGCGAACGTCGCGTCGTGCCGTGCGCTCGCGGCGGCGGGGTTCGCGGTCCGGGGGACGTTCGCGGACGAGGACGGCGAGTGCACCCTGTACGTCCGATCGCCCCTGAGACACAGATTTGGTTAGGTTGTCCTAAGGAGCGTAGGGTGCCCCGCCATGTCACGCACCCTGCTGAGCCTGCTCGCCGTCCTGCTCCTGGTCGTCTCCGCCTGCGGCGGCGCCGACGACACGTCCTCGACCGAGGTCGCCGAACCCGCAGAGGAGACCGAACCCGCAGAGGAGGAGGCGGCCGACGGGGGGACCGTCACGATCGAGCACTACTCCGGCACCGACGAGGTGCCGGTGGACCCCGAGACCGTCGTCGTGATGGACCTCGGCGTCCTCATGTCCCTCGATGCCCTCGGGATCACCCCGGACGCGTTCGGGTCCCTCGGCACGCCCCTGCCGCCGGGCTACGCCGAGGTCGCGGAGAACCCCGACTTCGCCCCCGTCGGCACGGCCTTCGAGCCCGACTACGAGGCGATCAACGCCCTCGAGCCCGACCTCATCCTGGTCGCCACCCGCTCCTCCGCCACGTACCCGGACATGAGCGAGATCGCGCCGACCGTCGACCTCACCTTCGCCGAGGACGTCGACTTCATGACCGCCTTCCGGGACCGGCACACCCAGATCGGCGAGATCTTCGGGGTCGAGGACGAGGTCGCCGCCCAGCTCGACGAGATGGACCGGCGCATCGAGGAGATCGCCGCGCAGACCGGGGACGCCGGCGAGGCGCTGGTCGTGCTGACCGCCGGCACCGAGGTGTCCGCCTACGGGCCTGGGTCGCGCTTCGGACTGGTCCACGACGTGCTCGGCTTCGCCCCGGCCGACGAGTCGCTCGCCCGGGACGAGACCCACGGCGAGGCGGTGTCCTTCGAGTTCATCCTCGAGGCCGAACCCGACGTCATGTTCGTGATCGACCGCTCCGCGGCGATCGGCGAGGAGGGGGCGGAGAGCGCCGAGGCGATCCTCGACAACGACCTGGTCGCCCAGACCCCCGCCGCTGTGGAGGGGCAGATCCACTACGTGGACGGGGCCGACTGGTACCTGGCGTTCAACTCGATCCCGGGCGTCCAGGGCATCCTCGACGACGTCGAGGATGCACTCGGCTAGCGGGCGTGGCGACGACGACCGCGGCGGATCGCCGTCCGGCTGGAGTCGGACGAGCGATCCCGCTCGGCCTGGCCGCCCTGGTCGTCCTGGCCCTGACCTCGATCTTCGTCGGGGTCAGCGCCGTCGACCCCGTCGGTCTGGTGCGGGGTGACGAGGCGCAGCTGACCGTCCTGTGGACCGCGCGCCTGCCGCGGACCGTCGCGGTCGTCCTCGCCGGGGCGGCGATGGGCGTGACCGGTCTGGTCATGCAGGCGCTGACCCGCAACCGGTTCGTCGCCCCCTCCACGGCCGGGACCCTCGAGTCCGCGACCTTCGGCCTCCTGATCGCGACCGTCGCCGCACCGGGCGCGCCCATCGGGGTGAAGATGGCGATCGCCGCGATCGCCTCGCTGCTCGGGACGGGGCTGTTCCTGTGGCTGATCGAGCGGATCCGCTTCGCGGACCTCGTCATGGTGCCCCTCGTCGGCATCATGCTCGGCGGCGTCATCATGGCGATCACGACCTTCGTCGCCTACCGCTGGGACCTGCTGCAGACCCTGGCGAGCTGGACGAACGCGGACTTCTCGGCCACCATCCGCGGGCGGTACGAGCTGCTGTGGCTGGTCGCGGTCGTCTGCGTGGTCGCCTGGCTCTACGCCCAGCGGTTCACGATCGCCTCCCTGGGGCGGGAGGTGTCGGTCAACCTCGGCGTCGACCACACCCGCACGGTGCTGCTCGGCCTGGCGATGGTCGCCGTGGTCACCGCGGTCGTGGTGGTCGTGATCGGCGTGATCCCGTTCCTCGGCCTGGTGGTGCCGAACCTCGTGACGATGCGCCACGGCGACCGCCTCGAGCGCGTGATCCCCCTGACCGCGATCGGCGGCGCCGTGTTCCTGCTCGCCACCGACCTGGTCAGCCGCACGATCCGCCACCCCTTCGAGATGCCGGTCGGCACGGTCGCCGGCGTCGTCGGCGGCACGATCTTCCTGTCCATGCTGCTGCGGGGCCGGGATGGCTGAACGCCCCTCCCCCGCCGGTGTCGTCGGCACACCGGCCGCAGCCCAGGACCGCGGGTCGCGGCGCAGGCCGGCCGGCCTGGTGCTGGGTGGGCTCGCGGTCCTGGCGCTCGCGATGGCCACGCTGTTCATGACGTGGGACCTGCAGGGCTCGCTGTCCTTCGCGCTGCGGCTGCGCGGCACGAAGCTCGCGGCCATGGCGCTGATGGGGACGGGCCTCGGCGTCGCGACGGTGATCTTCCACACCGTCACGGCGAACCGGATCCTCTCCCCCTCGATCATCGGCCTCGACCGCCTCTACGAGCTGATCCAGTCCGCCGCCGCGTGGCTGCTCGGCGTCCTCGTGTTCCTCCAGATCGACGTGCGCGTGCGGTTCCTCGGCGAGGCGCTGGTGCTGATCGGCTTCACCCTCGCCCTCACCCGGGTCTTCCTGCGCCGCACCGCCACCGACCTGCACCGGATGCTCCTGGTCGGCGTGGTCTTCGGCGCGGTGTTCACCTCGCTCAGCGCCCTCGTGATCCGGCTGATCGAGCCGAGCGAGTTCACCATCCTCGTCGACCGCTTCTACGCCGACTTCGCCGGCGTCGACGACCGGCTGCTGGTCGTGGCCGTGGCGGTGATGGCGATCGCGCTGACGGCGGTGTGGCGGATGGCCGACACCCTCGACGTCGTCGCCCTCGGCCGGGACCTGGCGGTCGAGCTGGGTGTGGACCACCGCCGCGTCGTCGACCGGACGATGGTCGCGGTGGCGATCCTGGTGGCGGTGCCGACGGCGCTGGTGGGGCCGGTGACCTTCCTCGGGCTGCTCGTGTCCAACCTGGCCTACCAGGTCACCGGCACGTTCCGGCACCGGGTCACGATCCCCGCCGCCGCGCTGCTCGGCGTCACCACGCTGGTCGCGGCGCAGTTCATGCTCGAGGAGCTGCTGGCGTTCCAGACCCGCGCCAGCATCGTCGTCAGCTTCGTCGGCGGGGTGGTCTTCCTCGTCCTGGTGCTCAGGGAGGCACGCACGTGATCAGCATGGAGGGCGTCACCAAGCGGTACGGCGACACGACGGTGGTCGATGCCGTGGACCTCGTCGTGCCCGACGGGGGCGTGGTCGCCCTGATCGGTCCGAACGGGGCCGGCAAGTCGACGCTGCTGTCGATCGCCGGGCGGCTGCTCGACGCCGACGCGGGCCGCGTGCTGGTCGACGGGGACGACGTCGCGACGACGGACTCGCGGACCATCGCCACCCGCCTGTCGATCCTGCGCCAGGAGAACCACGTCGCGGTCCGCCTCACCGTCGCCGATCTGGTCGCCTTCGGCCGCCACCCCCACACCGGCGGGCACCTCGGTGACGAGGACCGCGCCGCCTGCGACGCCGCGATCGCGGCGATGGGTCTGGAGGGGTTCCGCGGACGTCGGCTCGACCAGCTGTCCGGCGGGCAGCGCCAGCGGGCGTTCATCGCGATGGTCCTGGCCCAGGAGACGCCGCACGTGCTGCTGGACGAGCCCCTCAACAACCTCGACCTGCGCCACGCCGCCCAGACGATGGACGTCGTCAGGCGGCTGGCCGACGAGCACGGCCGCACCGTCGTGGTCGTCCTCCACGACGTCAACGTCGCGAGCCACCACGCCGACCGGATCGTGGCCATGCGGGAGGGGCGGGTCGTCGCCGACGGCCGCCCGGGCGAGGTCGTGACCCGCGAGGTGCTGCGCGAGGTCTTCGACCACGACGTCGAGGTCGTGGACGTCGGCGGCCGACCGGTCGCGCTGCACTTCGCCGCCAGCCGCTCCACCGCGCCGGAGGTGGCGTGATGGCGACGCCGCACGGGACGGTCGTCCGCACCGAGCGGCTGAGCGACCACATGGTCCGGGTCGTCCTCGGCGGGGAGGGGTTGCGGGGGTGGGCACCGAACGGGTTCACCGACGCGTACCTGGTCCTGTGGTTCCCGCCGGCGGACGCCCCCTACGCCGCACCGTTCGACGTCGAGTCGGTCAAGGCCGGCCACCCCCCGGAGCGCTGGCCGATCCACCGCCACTACACCGTGCGGCGCTGGGACGCGGCCGCCGGGGAGCTGACGATCGACTTCGTCGTCCACGGCGACGAGGGGGTCGCCGGTCCGTGGGCCGCATCGGCTCAGCCGGGTGACCGGGTCGTCGTGTCCCTGCCGGGCGGCGCGTACCGGCCCGACCCGGACGCGGACTTCCACCTGCTGGTCGGCGACGAGTCCGCGCTGCCGGCGATCGCGGCGTCCCTCGAGGTCCTGCCCGCCGGCCGGCGGGCGACCGCGGTGCTGGTCTGCGACGGGCCGGCCGACGAGGTGCCGCTCGACTGCCCCGGCGACCTCGAGGTGATCTGGTGCCACCGCGTCGGCTCGGCGGCCGCCGCCGACCTGCTCCTCGACGCGGTCCGGGCGCTCGAGTGGCCCGCGGGACGGGTCGACGCGTTCGTCCACGGCGAGGCCGGCGAGGTCCGCGGGGTCCGCCGCCACCTGCTGGCCGACCGCGGGCTCGACCGGGCGCAGCTGTCGGCGTCCGGGTACTGGCGCCGGACCATGACCGACGAGGCGTGGCGCGCGGTCAAGCGGGACTGGAACGCCGACGTCGAGCGGGACGTGCGCTGACCATCGCCGAGGTCGGCGACGTCGGCCCTACAGCCTCAGCTCGCCCGACACCACCCCGGCCGCCACGTCAGCCACCTTGATGCGGTTGGCGCGGGCGTGGCCGCGGAGCCGTTCGAAGGCCGCGGTCGGCGCCTCGCCGTGCCGTTCGGCGAGCACGCCCTTGGCCTGCTCGATCACCGTGCTGTTGTCGAGGGCGTGCTGCAGGGCCGAGGCCAGCTCCGTGGCCTCGCCGAGCATCCGGCTCGTCATCAGGTAGGCGCCGGTGACGTCGCCGAGCAGCTGGGCCGTCGCCAGCTGCTCGGCGTCGAGCCGGACGGCGTCCCGCGCGATGAGGTCGAGTGCCCCGATCATCGCGGACCCGGCCCGCATCGGCACCGCGTGGATCGAGCGGACGCCGAGCTCGAGGGCCCGCGGCGCGAACTCGGGGTACTCCTCCACGTGGTCCCGCAGGTCGGGTGTGAGGACCTGCGTCCCCTCCAGGAACGCGCGGGAGCACGGCCCCTCCTGCAGCAGCGCCTCGAGCTCCTCGATCCGTCGACCGGTCTCGCTGCTCGCGGTCGCGACCGAGAGGTGCCCGTCGGGTTGGCGGACGAGCACGCCGACGCCGTCCACGGGCAGCACCTCGGCGGTCCAGTGGCCCACGCGGTCGAGCAGGCCCTCGACGGTGACCGGCTCGGCCATCATCGTGGCCAGGTCGTGCAGCGCATCGACGAGGGGGGTGGAGGAGGTCATGGCGCCCGAGTATCACATGGCCCTCCCGCGCCCCTCCCGCCGGGTCGATCAGCGGCCGAGGAACCCCTTGATCGTCGATCCGAGCTGGCCGAAGTCGACGTCGCCCTCCCCGTCGCCGTCCACCAGCTCCTCCAGCCGGTCGGCGATCGGCGGGGGGAGGCGGTCCTTCATGAAGTCGACCGCGGTGCGCGCCGCCTGCTCGGCCTGCCGGTCGTCGAGGCCGTCCACCCCCTTCGCGAGGGCCGCCTTCAGCTGCTCGATCATGTGGTCCTCCGGGGGTGGTGCTCGCGGGTCGACGGTGTGGGGGATCCTGCCCCAGGCGACGACAGGCGTCGAGGGCCGCGTGGCACCAACGACGGGCTAACGACACCGGAGGGACGGGTCGGCGCCCTGCCTACGATCCCGTCGGGATGGAGCGGGGATCGAGCGAGGAGCGCGGCATGACCAGCACACCGACGTCCAGAGCCGCAGCCCGACGACCCCTCGTGGCCGGCTTCGTGGGGATCCTGCTCCTCGTCACGGCGGGTGCGGCCCTGGCTCAGACCGAGGTCACCACCCCTGACACCGGGGGGAACGTCGGCTGGTCGCCCGCGATCGCGCTCGACGCGGCGGGGAACCCGGTGATCGCCCACCGCGATCGCGACCAGGACGACCTGCGGGTGCTCCACTGCGACGACCCGGTGTGCGGCGGCACCGAGCCCGCGAGCGTGCCGGACTCCGCTGGCCGGACCGGCCTCGCCCCGCGCATCGCCCTCGACCCGGCGGGGAACCCGATCGTCGCCTACCACACCCTCGCGAGCCAGGACGCGCCGGACCTGGCGGAGGGAGTCGTCGTCCTCCACTGCGGCGATCCGCGCTGCGCGGGTCCGGCGACCCGGACGTTCCTCCCCGCCACGACCTCCTCGGCCTTCGCCCTCGACCTGCAGATCGGTGCCGACGGCCACCCGATCCTGGCCTGGTCCGGACCCGACGACGGGGTCGCGGTCGTCGTCGACTGCGACGACCCGGCCTGCAGCGGTGACAGCCCCGTCGTCGTCACCGCAGAGGGCGCCGTCGGGACGGTGGCCATGGCCCTCACCCCCCAGGGGAACCCGGTCGTCGTCCACGGGGTGGCCGGCGACGGCACCGCCGCGGCGCAGACCGTGGTCGTCACCTGCGGCGACCCCGGGTGCACGAGCGCCCAGCGGGACGCGCTCGACATCGGGCCGGCGGTGGGTGCGGCGTCGGTGCAGGACGTCGTCGTCACCGCCGACGGCGTGCCCACGATCCTCCTCGCGACCGTGGACCCCTCCGGCATCGTGGTCGCCCGCTGCGGCGACCCCGGGTGCGGCACGGCCTCGACCACGACGCTCAGCGCCACCGAGGACTTCGCCGTCGTGCAGGGGGACATGGCCCTGGCGGACGACGGGCACCCCGTCGTGGCGTTCAACCAGCCCAGCGGCGAGCTCCAGGTGGTCGACTGCGCCGACGCGGGCTGCGGCGGCTCCTCGACCTCCACGCCGTCGCGCGGGGGTCCGGGGCACGGGCTGTTCGCCGACATCGTCACCACGCCGGATGGCGGGTTGGTGGTCGCCTCCTACGACCAGCCGGACGGCGACCTCGTGGTGGTGCGCTGCGCGAGCACCAGGTGCGCGTCCCCGCCGCAACCCGCCGCGGCGGCGGTCGACGTGAGCCAGCAGCGCTTCCCGCCCTCGCCGGACTTCGGCGGCGCGTGGGCCGGGGGTGCGGGGACGCATGGCGCCCCTGCGTCGCACGTGGTCATCGCCACCGTGGAGGGGTTCGCCGACGCGTTGTCCGGTGCCGTCCTGGCCCAGGACGGCCCGCTGCTGCTGACCCCCACCGCGTCGCTGGACCCGGCGGTGGCCGGCGAGGTCGACCGGGTGCTCGGCCGCTCCGGGACGGTGTACGTCCTCGGCGGCGAGTCGGCGATCTCGACCGCGGTCGTCGACGAGCTGTCCGCGGCGGGCTACGACGTCGAGCGGCTGGCCGGCGCCTCCCGCTTCGAGACCTCCACGGCCATCGCCACGGCAGCCCGCGAGCGCTACGGCGACACGGGCGAGATCGCCTTGGCCCGCGCGTTCGGCCCCGAGGGCAACCCGACCGCGGCCTGGGCGGACTCGGTGACGGGCGGCGGGTGGGCCGCCGACACCGGCACGCCCGTGGTGCTGACGACGTCCGACGCCCTGCACCCCGCCGTGGCCGCCTGGGTCGACGACGACCAGCCGGACGTCACCCACCTGCTCGGGGGGTCCGCCGCCCTGTCGGCCGACTTCGACGAGCTGCCCGGGGCGAGTCGCACCGCCGGCGACACCCGGTTCGACACCGCCCGGCAGATCGCCGCGCAGCTATGGGGTCAGGCGGAGGAGGGGCCGCGCACGTACCTGGTCCTGGACGCCACCACGCCGTCCGGCTGGGCGTTCGGGCTGCCGGCAGCGGGCCTGGCGGCGGACCTGGACGCGCCACTGCTGGCGGTCGGCGACCAGGTGCCGCCCGAGAGCGCCGCCGCGGTCGAGGGCTGCGGTGAGCAGGTGGCGCTGATCCCCGCGGGACCGGTCGACGACGCGGTGATGTCCGCGCTCGACGGGGCTGACTCCGGGGCGTGCTCGGGCTAGGCCGAGGGGTTCCACAGCACCGGCGAGGGGGACGGTGCTGGCCATGCCCACGCGCGACGGCACCCCGCCGGGTGGCGACCAGCTGTCCTCGAGCGCCCGGCTGGGCGTGATCGTGGTGCGCGACGGCGACGGCTGCGTGTGGTGCGCCCGGCCGTTCGACGACCGCACGCCGCCGACGCGCGAGCACGTCATCCCGCGGGTCAAGGGCGGGCCGAGCTGGCTCGAGAACGAGGTCGCCGCCTGCGCGCGCTGCAACCGCGAGCGGGGTCACGCGACCCCGGTGCAGTGGCTCGAGGAGGTGCGCCTCCGCGGACGGTCGCCGCGCCCCGACGTGATCGAGGCGGCGCTGGTGCGCATGGCCGAGCGGGTGCGCGAGCACGGCGGGGCGCGGCGGGCCCGCAAGGCGCTGTGGAGCGAACTGCGGAAGCTCGGCCGGCAGGACCTGATCCCCTGAACCGCTCAGCCCCCCTGAGGCGAGACGGCCGACCGGGCGGCGCCGGCCACCGCCACGGCGGCCGCGACGTGCCACGCCGCGTGGCCCTGCAGCCACGAGTCCGGGCGGCACAACGAGCCGCCGGTGCGGCTGGTCGCGTGCAGCGCGCCGGCGAGCACGCCGACGGCGGCAGGCCACCGATGGGCGGGGGGACGGTGGCCGACGGCGGCCGCGAGCGACACGGCCAGGGCGGCGACCGCGCCGTCGTGCACGGCCTTCCCCACGCGGCCGCCGGGGCCGTG
Source organism: Euzebya sp. (assembly GCF_964222135.1). Lineage (NCBI taxonomy): Bacteria > Bacillati > Actinomycetota > Nitriliruptoria > Euzebyales > Euzebyaceae > Euzebya > Euzebya sp. Next base: position 7,519 of record NZ_CAXQBR010000066.1, on the reverse strand, counting down.
GTAGGCGACGCTGCCGACCCCCGCGGCGAACGTGGTGGCGGCCACGACCTGCCACGGCCGGTCGCCGGCGCGCCGCGCGCCCCGCCAGATCGCGGGGGCGACGGCTGCCAGCGCCAGGCTGCTGACCGTGTTGGCGGGCTGGGCGAACGAGCCGGGCCGGATCCGCTCGCAGTCGCCGCACGCCACGTGCTCGGTCACGACATCCCCTCGGCGGCGTACACGGCGTCCACCACCTGCTGGCGGAGCACCGCCGCGTCACCCAGGGTCGCGATCCGCTCGCGGGTCAGGCGCCAGCGCAGCAGCGCGCCGACGAGCGACCCCGCGCGGTCGAGCAGCACCAGGCTCGCGACCGCACCGGTGATGAACACCACGACCAGCCAGGCGATGGCCGCGGCACCGTCGACCGCCAGCGCGGCGGCGGTCCCCCACGAGGCGGGGAACGCGACCAGCCCGACGAGGACCCGGACGGTGCCCTTGGACACCGGGCGGGTCACCAGCAGCGACACGGCCGCGACCAGCAGCGCCGGGATCGCGTTGACCACCGCGGTGGCGGTGACGAGCGAGCCCAGCACGGCGATGAGCACGCCGGTGTAGACGGCACGTCGTGCCACCCCGGCGGTGTCCACCGGGGCGACGACGTCCCGGTCGTCGATGCGCAGGCCTGCCAGGACGGTGGCGTACCGGCCGACCGAGTCGCGGACGGCCCGCTGGGCGGCCTCGGGGACCGTGCCGAGCCGGCGTGCCAGTGCGGCGCGCTCGGCCAGCGGGGGCTCGAGCCGTCGTCGGCTGCGGGTGGCGATCTCCGCCGCCTGGTCGAACGCCAACCACGTCTCAACGTCGGGGAAGTCGGGCGCGACGGCCTCGAGCGCCTGCTCGAACCGCGCGGTGAGGGCGCGGACCGCCTCGACGTCGTCCACGCCGACGTCCGCGGCAGCGAGGTCGTCGAGCGCCAGCGGCGAGCCGAACTGCACGAGCGCGCTGGCCCTCAGGGAGACCTTGTCGGTGAACGTCAGCCCGGCCGGGACGACGACCAGGTCGGTGGCCCCGGCTGCACGGGCACCCAGGGCGATGCGGGCGGCACCGGTCCGCAGCGGCTCGAGGTGGGGCCGGTCGTGGGTCGTCCCCTCGGGGAAGATCGCCACGAGGTCACGGCTGACCAGCGCCGCGTGTGCGGCCGCGAACGCACCCTCGTTGGCCGTGCCGGCGGGCCCGTCGACGCGGCGGTGGACGAAGATGACGCCGAGGACGCGCAGCAGCGGACCGACGCCGGGGATGCGGGCCAGGGTGGCCTTCGCGAGGAACCGTGGCGCCCGCGGCAGGGCGGCGGCCAGCAGCAGCGGGTCGAGGAACCCGCCGGCGTGGTTGGCGACGATGAGGACCGGTCGGCCCGCCGGCACGTGCTGCCGGCCGGCGACCTCGAGGCGGCGGTAGAGGAACAGGGCGACCAATCGGGCCAGCAGCGGGAGGAGCCTGCGCACGCCGCCAGCCTCGCACCCGATGCGTCCACGACCCGCGACGCCGCGCTCAGCGAATCGCGTCGACCTGGACGAATCCGATCAACTCGACGATGGTCTGCAAGCTATCCGTTGCACAAGTGATCAGTTGCAGATAGTGTCGGACCGATGGTCGTCCCCGCACCCGCCGACGCAGACCGAGACGCGGAGCTGGATGCAGCGTTCGCTGCCTTGGGGGACCGGACCCGCCGGGCCATCATCAGCCGCCTCACTCGAGGGGAGGCGACCGTCGGCGAGCTGGCCGCACCGTTCGACCTGACGCACCAGGCCATCTCCCGCCACGTGGGCGTCCTTCGACGGTGTGGCCTCATCCAGCAGCGCGTGGATGGGCAGCGACGGCCGTGCCGCCTGGATCTGGAGCGCCTCCAGGAGCTGACTGGTTGGATCACCGAGCAGCAGCGGGAGTGGGAGTCGCGGCTCAGCCGCCTCGACGAGCACCTGTCGGCCCTCGAGGAGGGGGAAGCGCGATGACCGCACGCACCCGCCTCGACGGGGACGAGCTCATCGCGATCCGAGACCTGCAGGCGGATGTCGATCTGGTCTGGCTCGCGTTCACCACGCCGCAGCACCTCGCTGCGTTCTGGGGCGGGCACCACGCCACGGTCCGGCCTGGCTCGGTCTCGGTCGACCTGCGGGTCGGCGGCGGCTTCGAGCTCGAGACGCGAGGTGCGGACGGCACCAGCCGGCGGTTGCGGTTCCGCTATGACGTGGTGGAGCCGCCCACCCGACTGTCGATGCTCGAACCGCTGACGGGCATCACGACGGACATCCGGTTCGAGCCGACGAGCACCGGCACCCGGGTCGTGGTCAACCAGCGCCGGCTCCCACCCGAGCTGCAGACCGAGCACGCCGCGACCGGCCTCGCCGGGATCCTCGACCGGCTCGACACCGCCCTCCAGACCATCTGACCACCGAGACCGGAGACCTGACGTGACCACCCAGACCGATCTCGTCGACCGCTACATGGACGGCTTCCGCCGGAGCGACCACCGGGCGATCCTCGACTGCCTCACCGATGACGTCGTGTGGCGCATCCACGGGCACCGGACGACGGTCGGCAAGGCCGAGTTCGACGACGAGATCGAGAACCCCTCGGACGAGGGCAGCCCGGAGCTCGTCGTGGAGCGGACCATCGAGGCCGAGGGCGTCGTCGTCACCGCGGGCACCGGCGTCGCGCACCACCGGGGCGCCGGACGCGTCGAGTTCGCCTACAACGACATCTTCACCTTCCGCGACGGCCGGATCGCCGAGGTCGACTCCTACGTCGTCCCGATCGACTGAGCGCGAGCACGCCCGCGGCGCGCGGCGCACCGGTCAGGACCGAGCCGCGGGATGGTACGAGCCGGTGGTCGCCGGTCCGTCGACGGCGTAGGTCTGCACGGCGAGACCGCCTGGCGTCGCAGCCAGATCGAGGAGGCGCAAGCCGGTGGCGTGATCGGACCGCTCGAAGAGCCGGCGGCCGTCACCGACGACCACGGGGGCGCAGACGAGCCGGAGCTCGTCGACCAACCCGGCATCGAGCATCGAACGGCCCAGCGTGGTGCTGCCGTGGATCTGCAGCTCCCCGCCCGTCTGCGCCTTCAGCGCCCTGACCGCAGCGACGACGTCGCCGCGGAGCACCGTCGCCGGCCCCCACGTGGCCTCCGTGTCGTCCAAGGTGCCTGACACCACGTACTTGTGGCAGCCGTTGAGGCTCCGGGCGACCGGGTCATCGGGGTCCGGCATGTTCGGCCACGCCTCGGCGAACGCGGTGTAGGTGCGACGGCCGAACAGGTACGCGTCGGCGGCGTCCGCCCAGCCCTCCACGATGCCGAGGAAGGTGTCGTCGAGGAAGGGGACGAACCACCCGCCCCGGTCGAAGCCGCCGCTGGTGTCCTCGTCGGGGGATCCAGGACCCTGAGTGACCCCGTCGAGGGAGGTGAACGTCATGAACACGATGCGCATGCCGAGTTATCATACAACAAGATGCTTGTATCAGGTCCGACCGCAGATGCCGATCGAGTGGATCGGCGGTTGCGCGCCCTCGCCGACCCGACACGCCGCGACATCGTCGCGCGCACGATGCGCGAGGAGCGCTCGGTCGGCGATCTCGCCGCCGCGTACCCGATGAGCTTCGCCGCCGTGCAGCGCCACGTGGCGGTCCTCGAAGAGGCCGGACTCGTGGTCAAGCGACCCGCGCACCGGCACCGGTTCGTCCGGGCCCGCCCGGACGCCCTCGACGAGGTCCAGCAGGCCCTCAGCGATCTCCGCGACCAGTGGCACGAGCGGGTCGAGCGGATGCACGACGTGCTCGACGGAGGGGGCGAGCGATGAGGCCGGCCGTGCGCTCACGCATCGACGGCGCGGCTCGGGCGGCGGTCGTCGTCACCGAGTTCGATCGCCCGGCCGAGGCGGTGTGGTCGCTGTTCTCGGACCCGCTGGCGCTCGCCCGGTGGTGGGGTCCACCCGGGATGCCGATGGCGGTGGAGCACCACGATCTGCGCCCGGGCGGACGCGTCGAGATCACGGTGCAGACGCCGGCTGGCGAGGTGCGAGGCCGGTGGACGGTCCACGAGGTCGTCCCGCCCCACCTCCTGCGGTTCACCTTCACGAGCGACGGGCTCGACGTGACCGAGATCACCGTCGAGATCTCCGACGCCGGAGGGTCGCGGACGGCGATGGAGGTCACCGCGCACTTCACGTCCGAGGAGGCGATGCGGCACGCCGTGCACATCGGGTTCGTCGAGGGTCTCGCCCGATCCTGCGCCACCGCACACGATGTCACCGGAGTCATGTGAGCCGGAGACGCCGACATCCGAGAGGGCCTGCACAGATGAGACCGCTCCGCTACTCGATCAACGTCACCCTCGACGGTTGCTGCCACCACGAGGCGGGGCTGCCCCCGGACGAGGAGTCGATGCGGTACTGGACCGCAGAGGTGGAGCGGGCCGACGCGCTGCTCTTCGGCCGCGTGACGTATGAGATGATGGAGTCGGCGTGGCGGCGGCCGGCCAGCGGCGCGTGGCCGGACTGGGTCGAGGAGTGGCAGACCCCGTTCGCCGAGGGCATGGACCGCGCGCGGAAGCACGTCGTGTCGAGCACGCTCGACGAGGTCGACTGGAACGCCGACCTGGTGCGCGGCGACGTCGTCGAGGCCGTCCGACGGCTGAAGGAGGAGCCGGGCGAGGGGCTGTGGGTCGGTGGCGTCACGCTCCCCGCGGCGCTCGCCGACGCGGGGTTGATCGACGAGTACGAGTTCCTGGTCCAGCCCGTCCTCGCCGGCCACGGGCCGACGCTGCTCGCCGGTCTGCGCGGGCGCATCGAGCTCGAGCTGGTCGATCGCCGCGAGCTGCGGTCCGGTGCGGTGGCCATGCGCTACCGGCCCCGGCCGGACCCCGCCTGACGCGGCGATCGACCCCGGCTCTCCCGAGCGTGCCTACCGGTCGGGGTCGCCGAGGAGGCCGAGGTGCAGGGCCCGCATGACCGCCCGCGTGCGGTCGCGGACACCGAGCTTCAGGAGGACGTTGGACACGTGGTTCTTCACCGTCCCCTCCGCGAGGTGCAGGGCGGTGGCGATCTCCCGGTTCGCGTACCCGCTGGCCAGCAGGCGCAGGACCTCGAGCTCGCGGGGGGTGAGGGGGTCGACCGGCGCGGTCATCGGCCCCTCCTTGCCCGCCGAGGTGCCGAGCCCGCGCGCAGCGCGCAGCAGCCGATCGGTGATCGCCGGTTGCACGAGGGTCTGGCCCGCGGCGAGGGTGCGGACGGCACCCACGAGCTGCTCGAGGGTGACGTCCTTCAGCAGGTACCCCCTCGCACCGGCGCGGATGGCCTGCAGCACCAGGTCGTCGTCGTCGAAGGTGGTCAGGACCAGCACCGGCACCTCCACCCCCCGGTCCCGCAGCGCCGCCATGGTGGCGATGCCGTCGCGGCCGGGCATGCGCAGGTCCAGCAGGACCACGTCGGGGTGGTGCGCCTCGACCGCCTCGAGCGCCGCGTCACCGTCGTCGGCCTCGGCCACGACGGTCACGTTGTCGGCCAGCTCGAGCAGGCTGCGGATGCCCTGGCGCACCAGGGTCTGGTCATCCACGACGAGCACGCGGATCACGGCGCCGGCACCGTCGCGACGACGCAGAACCCGTCGCCGCCGCTGAACCTGGCCTGGCCGCCGAGCGCCTCGACCCGCTCGCGCAGGCCCGTCAGCCCGTTGCCCAGCGGCCAGGTCGCGCGCCCCACGCCCGTCGTCGTGCGCGGACAGCACCAGCCGACCGTCGCCGTCGACGGTCACGTCGATCCACAGGTTGTCGGCGTCGGAGTGGCGGATGGCGTTGGTGACGATCTCCTGGACGCACCGGACGACGGCGGTGCGGCGATCCTCACCCACCATCGCGCCCTCCTCGACCTGCAGGTGGACGCGGGGGCTCGGGAGGTCGGCGGTCACCGCCTCGAGGGCGGGCGCGAGCTCCGGCACGGTGTCGCGCAGCGCCCCGACGGTGGCCCGCAGGTCGGTGAGCAGGTCCTTGGCGATCGACCGAGCCCGGGCGACGTGCGCCGACGCCGGCGGTTGGGCGTGGTGGCTGGCGACCTCGAGCTCGAGCGCCAGCGCGGTCACCTGGTGGCCGATGACGTCGTGCAGATCCCTCGAGATGCGCAGCCGCTCGGCGGTGCGGCTGCTCACGTCGAGCAACGCGGTGGTGGCCCGCAGCTCGGTGTGCGCCTGGGCCAGCTGGAGGCGGGCCGCCTTGTGGCGCTGCTCGCTGACCACGCCGAGGACGCTGACGCCCTGCAGGAGGAGGTACACGCCGGCGGTCAGCACGACCCCGGCGGCGCCGTTGCCGGCCATCGCCGCGGCGAGCCCGACGATCGCGGTGTTGCCGGCGACGATCATCCCGGTGGCCCGCCGTCCGACGACGTGGGCGCTCAACGTCGAGGTGACGACCAGCAGGATCGGCGTGCTGGGACACGCCCCAGTCGTAGAGGGGCAGGGCGAGGATCGCGCCGTCGGCGAGGCGCAGCTCGTCGGCAAGGGTCTGGGCGAGGCCGAGTGCGTCGCGCTGCTCGGGCGAGCGCTGCTCCTCAGGCGTGAACCCGCTGGTGATCGCTGCCTGCCAGGTGGAGGCGGGGAGGGGGTCTGCGCCGATGTGTCGGCGGACGACCCTGGTGGCGGGTCGTGCGGTGGTCCACCCGTCCTCGGCGAGGTCGGCGAGCTCGCTGCTCGCGGAGTGGCTCGATCGCGACGAGCGGCATCGCATGGATGTCCCTGATGGCGATGTTGATGAGCGTCCCGACCGCGATCGACGCGCAGCTCAAGCGGGACTCCGGCGTGAACTTCTTCGAGTACTCGATCCTGTCCCAGCTCTCGGGAGCGCCTGGCTGCCGGTTGCAGATGACCCGGCTCGCCCAGCTGGCCGGCGGATCGTTGTCACGGCTGTCGCACGCGGCGTAGCCGGCTGGAGGAGCGCGGGCTCGTCATCACCGGCGAGTCGCGGTGCACGGAGCTGTCCCTGACCGAGAACGGCACGACGTTCGTGGAAGGGGCAGCGCCCCGGACACGTGCGCGAGGCACGGCGCCTCGTCTTCGACGTCCTGGACCGGGATCAAGTCGCACAGCTGCGGGAGATCGCACAGGCCATCACGGGGAAGGCGTCGCCCGACGTGGCCGGCGCGCTGCGCGAGGCGATCATCGCGTCCGACGAGCCCTGACCACCAGCCCGTTGGTTGTCTCACGAACTGGTTGGTCATGGGTTGGTCATGGCTGTTCAGCCGACCGAGGGCACGGTCCGCGGTTGACAGCTTGCGCACCGTCCGCTGATCGAGGTCGAGGGCTCGCGGGATCCGACGCGGGACGTAGTGGTCGTAGCCGTGCCGACCCGGCACCCGCCGGACCTCTCCGAACGTCTTGTTGTCACCTGCCACCACGATGGGACCAGGGTGTTGCCAGTTGCTAGGGACCACCTCGGCCGGGGTGAGGGTCGTAGTAGCAGGGTCATGAACGCGATGACGGCTGTCAACGATCTGCCTCCTTGGTG
>NZ_CAXQBR010000065.1 GCF_964222135.1 Euzebya sp. | reverse complement strand
TGTATGCTGTGACTGGAGTTCAGACGTGTGCTCGTCCGCTCTGGGCACTCCGCCGCTACCGTGACCGGATGCGAGGACTGGCTGCACGTCGACGGGCGCTGACCGGCGCGGTGCTGGCGATCGGGGTGCTCACGGCGGTCGGGGTGGCCGTCGTGTACCCCTACGGCGGCCCACCGACCGCCGAGCAGCAGGACTTCGCCGCGGTGGACGAGGAGCGGATCGGGGGGGAGATCACCGCGGTGGAGGTCGCCGCGACCCAGGACACCGAGTTCCTGCTCCCGGGCGCGGTCGAGGTCGTCGTGGACGTCGCGACCGACGACGGCCGCGACCTCTCGATCCCGATGGTCGACGAGACCGGGGTGCTCGAGGTCGGCAAGGCCGTCGTGGTCGCCCAGATCGGCGCGCCGGGCACCGCCGAGCAGTACGCGATCGTGGACTTCCAGCGGGGTCCGCCGCTCACCGCGCTCGTGGTCGCCTTCGCGCTCGCCGTGGTGGCGCTCGGCCGGTGGCAGGGCGTCCGGGCGCTGGTGGGCCTGGGCGCGTCGGCGGTGCTGGTCGTCGGCGTGGCGGTGCCCGCCCTGCTGGCGGGGCGCAACCCGACCCTGGTGGCCGTCGTGGTCGCGCTGGCCGTCATGTGCGTGACCCTCCCCCTCAGCCACGGGGTGTCGATGACGACCCGGGCGGCAGCGGTCGGCACGGCGGGCGCGCTCCTGGTGACGATCGGCTTGGCGCTGGTCGCGGTGGAGGTCACCACCCTGACCGGGCTGTCGAGCGAGGACGTGCAACTGGTCCGGTTCGCGACCGGGACCGAGCTCGACGTCCGCGGTCTGCTGCTCGCGGGGATCATCGTCGGCACGCTCGGGGTCCTCGACGACGTGACGGTGAGCCAGGCCTCGACGGTCGCGGCCCTGCGCCGCGCCGACCCGGGCGCGTCGGACCGCGCGGTCTTCGCGGCCGCGCTGCGCGTCGGCCGGGACCACATCGCGGCGACGGTCAACACCCTCTTCCTGGCCTACGCCGGTGCGGCCCTGCCCCTGCTGATCCTCTTCAGCGTCGGAGGGGGCGCGGTGGGCGAGACCCTCACCAGCGAGCTGGTCGCCCAGGAGGTGGTCCGGACCGTCGTCGGGTCGATCGGCCTCGTCCTGGCCGTCCCCCTCACCACCGCGGTGGCGGCCGCGACGATCAGCGCGGAGGACGATCCCGTCCACGTCCACGACGAGGGGGTCCCCCCCGACGAGCAGCCGGCTGCCGCCCCAGCGGGATCGGCCGCCCCACCCCTGCCCGACGAGCCGCCACCCCACGACGACGACCACGTGGCCTGGGAGGACCGGTTGCGCCAGCGGTACGGCCTCGACGACCGGTCGTGACGGTTCGGGTCGGGGGTCCGGATCAGGGGGCCAGCGACGCGGCCAGCTCGGCGCAGGTCTCGGTGACGCGCGCGAGGAACGCGTCGTCGACGTCCCCCTCGACCACGACCGGTGGCCGCGCGGCCGGCCAGCGCAGGCCGGTCGTGATCGACTCGATCGCGCGGACCGCCCCGCCGGCGTCCGTGGTGCCCTTGACCACCGCGACGTAGGGCCGGCGGGTCCCGGCGGACTCGAGGTCGCGGAAGGTCGAGTCGAAGAAGTGCTTCAGCGCGCCGCCCATGTAGCCCAGGTTGACCGGGGTGACCAGCACGACGCCGTCAGCGTCCTCGACGTCCTCGGCGGTCGCGGACAGCGCCGGCCGTGGCACCGCGGCGACCGCACCCCCCAGGGCCGGGTGCTCGATCCCCGCGGTCGCCGCCGCGACGATCTGCTCGAGCGACGCGGTCGGGCTGTGGTGGACGATCAGGATCCGCGCGGGTGCCATGGCGGCTGCGCTCCTCCCGGAGCCGATGGTCCCGCTCAGGCCTTCGCGAGCTCGCGGGTGCCGCCGACCCGCTTGTCGACGGTCTCCCCCACCGCGTAGCGGGCGAGGAGCCGTCCCACGCCGGCGCCCGCAGCCAGCACGGCGGTCCACAGGATGGCCTGACGCCAGGTGGCGCCCTCGGCCCCGGGGTCGACCGGCGGCTCGGTCCCCCGCTTGGCCTGGTAGGCCTTCGAGATCGCCGATCGGACGGCGATGGCACCGGCCATGCCGGCCATGGTGGGCAGTTGGTGCTTCAGGAACCCGTCGTCGCTCATGTCTCCGTCCTACCCCACCCCGCCGATCGCACGCCTCAGGCCGGGCTCATGCCCCAGCCGTAGGACCAGCGCAGAGGGATGCCCCTCGGGTCGGGGCGGGACTCCACCTCCACGTCGACGTAGCCCATCCGCAGCAGCAGGGCGCGCAGCTCCTCCGGCGTCACCGACGTGACCTGCACCGATCCGGCGGGCGGGTCCTCGAGGAGGCCCATGTCGGTCTCGCCCTCCGGGAAGGTGACGAAGATCGGCCCGCCGCCCTGGACCCGGCGGAACTCCCGCATGGCCGGCGGGATGCCGCGCCGCGGGAGGTGCTGGAGCGCCGCCGGCGCCCAGATGCCCTGGAACTGGCCGTCCGCGAACGGCAGGCTCCGGTAGTCCCAGCGCGCCAGGAGGCCCTTCGGGAAGAAGGTGCGGGCGACCCGCATGCACTCGGCGGACAGGTCGCCGGACGCGGCGCGCAGCCCGACGTCGCGCAGCAGCCGCACGTCGAGGCCGGGACCGCCGGCCACGTCGAGCACGAGCGCGTCGGCGCCCGCCATCCGCGCGAAGCGGCGCGCCGAGTCCCGCGGGCGACGGTCCTTCCAGGCCTCCAGGTAGGCCGATGCGCAGTCGTCGTAGGTCTTGACGGTGACTCGGAGCAGATCATCCACGGCTCGGCGATCCTACCGGCCGGGCACCCCGTTCAGGCAGCGGGGTCGAGCCGGTACGTCATGCGGACGGTCGTCCCCACGCCGGCGTCGAGGATGCCGCCGGACGCGATGTCGAAGGAGTCCGCGAGCGCGCGCATCACCGGGATCCCGTAGCCGCCCTCCCGCAGGGCGTCGACGGTGCCGTTGGGCGGCACCTGCGGGTCGAGCCCCGGGCCGGAGTCGCCGACCTCGAGGACGAAGCGGCCGCCGTCGGTCGTGGTGCGGACCACGATCGGCAGCGTCACCTCGATGCGCCGGTGCGCCTGCACGGCGTTGGTCACGGCTTCGGATGTGCAGGTCCGGACGTCGTCGATGCGGTCCTCGGGCACCTGCGCCGAGGCGGCGGCGGCGACGGCCATGGACCGCGCGATGCCGACCACGTACGCAGCCGACGGCAGCCTCAGCGTGACCCAGCCGGTCATCTGGGGTCGGGCACCTCGTCGAGGGATGCCACGACGCCGAACACGTCCATGAGCCCGGTCACCCGGAAGATCTTGAGCACCGGCTCGGAATCGCAGACGACGTGGAGGTTCCCGTCCTGCTGGCGCAGGCGCTTCAACGCCCCGACGAGCACGCCGAGGCCCGTCGAGTCCATGAACGCCACCGACGAGAGGTCGACCACGACGGTCGACGCGCCGTCGCTGATGGCGGTCAGGATGTGCTCGCGGAGCGTCGGCGCGGTGTACACGTCCACCTCGCCGCTGACCGTCAGCACGGCGCGGTCGCCGTCGATGCGGTCGTCGATGGTCATCTGCACGTCAGCGTGGCCTTTCGTCTGTCGACCGGCGGGGTCCCGGGGGAGGGAAGACCCACAGGCACGGACCTCAGTCCTTGCCAGAACCGATCTGGTTCAACCGCGGCCCCAGCCTAGCCCCGGGGTGGGGTGCCGTTCACCGACCGCCGGCGCCGGACATGAACCGGCGCACGTGGGCGCTCGACACCAGCAGGACCAGACCGCCCGCGATGGCGGTCAGCACGCCGCGCGGGCTCTCGGCTTCCTCGGTGTAGACGGCGAGGGAGCCGCCCTCCCGGGTGCTCCCGTCGATGAACGCCGCCTCGGTGTCGGTCACCTCCACCTCCGACTCGGTGGCCTCGAACGGCAGCAGCTCCTCGAACACCCCGTCGTCGGCGGGGATGATGTCCGGTCGCGGCGGGGTGACGACCTCCGCGTCGGCCCCGTCGTCGATGGCAGGCGGTCGGACCGTGGCCTGCGGCCGCTGCGCCGGTGGCGCGTCGGCGGTCTGGGTGGGCGGGGTCGTCGGCGTCGGCGTGGGGCCGGCGCCGGGGGTGTCGTCAGGGCGCTGCACCGGCCCGCCGGGCGGCACGCCGGGCTGGGGCTCGGGTGTCCCGGCCGGACGGGGCTCGGGCTCCGGTGGCGGTGTGAACGTGCCCGGGTCCGCGGGGTCGGCGGTGACGCCGCGGATCGGCGACGTGGCGAACAGCTCGCCACCCCGGCCGTCGGCGCGCACCACGATCAGCCGGTACCGGTACGGGCCGGGCTGTCCGACGGTGTCGACCACGCCGTCGGCGCGGGGGTCCTCCAGCCGGTGGACGGTGGTCCACTCGCCGTCGTCGGCGTCCGGGCGGCGCTGGACGCGGTAGGCGATGAAGTCCGGGAGCGCGACGGGCTCCCACGACATGACGACGCGGGTCGCGTCCGCGGCGTCCGGCTCGGCGGTCAGCTCCCGGCGTGGCGGGGGGACGGCCAGGTCGAGCTCCACGGTGGCCGGGTCCGACGGCGGACCGACCACCGGCGTGGCCTGCACGGCCAGCTGGTAGGTGCCGTTGGGCAGCGCCGGGCGGGTGGTGGGGTCGAGGGTCCCCCGCCACTCCCCCTCGGACGTGCCGCGCTCGAGGGCGGCGCTGCGCTCGACCGGACCCACCAGCCGTGCGGTGACCCCCTGGATGACCTCCCCGGCGTCCGGGGTGACCTGGGCGACGACGGTGACCGGCCCGGTCGCGGTCGTGCCGGCGGCCGGCGCGGTGATCCGCTGCTCGGCGGCGTGGGCGGCGGGAGACGCGACCAGCAGCGGTGCGAGGGCCAGCGCGATGATCGCCAGCCCCACCACCCGCACGGTGACGCGCTGGCGCGGGCGCACCGCGACCGGACCCCCGGTCTCGTCGGGCATGGGGTCCACGGTATCGCCGGGTCGGGCCACCGCGCGGGTCACCCGCCGTCAGGGGCCGGCGTCGCCGGCGGCGTGGTGGGCAGGAGGTCGAGGGGGACGGGGTCGCCCTCGGCGTCGAACTCGCGGTCCGCGGAGCTGACCAGCGACGCCCGGAGGATCAGCCGCTCGGCGGACGAGCCCTTCGGGTGGCACGTCGTCAGGGTGAGCGCCGCGTCGGGGGTGGGGGCCACCACCTCCCACTGCGTCGGGGTCACGACCCAGCACGCGCCGTTGGGGCAGGGGCGCTGCGACCCCTCCGGCGCGGCCGTGACCTCGTAGGTGTGGACCGCGAGCGGGGTCACCAGGTGGATCAGCTCGCCCGGGCCGACGCGGTCGAGCTCGTTGAAGGGCTTGCCGTAGGTGGTCCGGTGGCCGGCGATGGCGACGTTGCCGACCTCGCCGGGCAGGGGGGTGTTCGGGTAGTGGCCCGCGCCGGCCCGCAGGGCGGCCGGCGACGTCCCCTCGACCACGACGGTGTCGACGTCGAGGGAGGGGATCACGATCCTGGTCAGGGGCTCCCCGGTCGCGATCGTCCGCGTCGCGTAGCGCTCGACGATCTCCGCGGACTCGAACTCGTCGGCGAGCGGGCGCTGGACGAGCTGGGCGCTGTACAGGTCGGTGAACAGCGGGAAGGCGAACGTCGCGAGCCCGACGGCGAACAGCAGGGCGCTCAGGAGGGACAGCAGCCGTCGACCGGCGGGGCGGAGCCGCACGGCGTCGAGGAGGTACCCCACCGTCGAGGTGCCGGTGGCACCGGGGGGGAGCGGATCGGGCTGGAGGAGCCCGGAGGCGACGAGTTCACTCATGGTGGGCGCCCCACGACGGGACCCGGGTGGGCGGTGGCTGCGGGTGGGCGCGCGGTGGGCGGCTGAACCGGGGACGGTCCGGCCGTCCGGCGCGCTGCGAGGGTAGCGCCGTCGGGGCGGACGAGCCGGGCCGCTGCGGCGGCGGTCAGCGGTCGCGACCCGATCGGTGTCGGACCGGTCCAGGTGCGGACGTGGACCACGACGGCCACCGGCCAGGCGGCGTCGTCCACCTCGACCAGCTCCCCGCCGTTGGCCGCGGCCGTGGCGCGTGCCGCCGTCAGGTCCGGTGGGCCGTCGCCGCCGGCGAGGGGCGATCCGGCGAGGGCCGCGAGCGCCGCGGCGTCAGCAGCGGTCCGCGCCGCCGCGGCGGCGTGCCAGATCCGGGCGGCGGCCAGCCCCACGGCCATGACCAGCGCGGCGAGCAGCAGGGCCACGAGCGTGGTCAGCAGGGCCGCCGCACCCCGCTCGTCGTGGGGGGCGGTCACGGGACGTCCTCGGTGCGGAAGGTCGCCGCTGCGGACAGCGGGATGCCGGGTGCGGGCGCCCACAGCACCGGCGCGGTCCGGCTGACCGTGACCGTGACCAGGTCGCCGGGACGCCGCTGGCCGGACGGCGGGTCGATGTCGAGTCGGTCGAGGTCGGCGTCGGCGAGGAGGTCCACGACCGCCGTGTCGTGTGAGGTCGCCGCCACCCGCGCGGCGGTCGCCGCAAGGTGGTGGGTGCCGGCCATGCCGACCACGAGCTGCCCGGCGGCGACGACGAGGGAGGCGACGACGAGGACGAGCGGCGTGATGACGGCGAGCTCGATGGCCTGGGCGCCGCGGTCGCCGTGCGCAGAGGTGTGCGGTGCCCGCCTCCGGGCGGAGGGGCGCTGGCGCCCCTCCGCCCATCGCGGGGGCCCAGGGCTCAGAACAGCCCTCCGAGGGCACCGCCGAGGCTGTCGACGATGCCGGTGAAGAGCTCGGCCAGGCGGCTCTGGACCACGTCGGAGTTGAGCAGCTCGATGACGAGGCCGGTGATGCCGACGCCCGCGCAGGCCAGGGCCGTGTACTCCATGGCCTGCGCGCCGGTCTCGTCGTGGTGGAGGCGGTCCAGGGCCTGGCCCGCCGTGGTGGTGATGTCGTCCATCGCAGTTCTCCTCTAGGTGTGGTGTGTCCCCCGGTGTGGGGGTCTCTGGGTGGCTACGGGCCCAGCCGGACGCCACCGAGGGTCGCCGCCATCGCGGGCAGGACCACCAGCAGCCCGAAGGCCGGCACCAGCAGCAGGGTCGTCGGGAGGACCAGCCGGACGGCGAGCCGTTCGGCGGCCTCCTCCGCCGCTGTGGCGGCCCGGTGTCGCAGGTCCGCTGCGAGGCTGCGCAGCGCCTGCGCCACCGGGGCGCCCCAGCGCTCGGTGATCGCGATCAGGTCGGCCACCTCGCCGAAGCGGGTCCCGAACGCCTCGGTGGGGGGCTCCCCGGCGGCCAGGCGGCCGGCGATGTCACGCCACGCCGGTCGTGAGGCGGGTGGCCCCAGCGCGGCGGTCAACCGGCACGCCTCGGCGAGGCCGGGACCGGCGGCGAGGGCGAGACCGAGGAGCTCGAGGGTCTCGACGGTCGGGAGGGTGCCCCCCGCGGCGGAAGGCGGCCGTGCGGGGGGCGCCGGCGTCGGGTCCCCGGCGGCCGCGACGCGTCGCCGGCGGGGACCTCCCACCCCGGCCCGCACGACCGCGGCGGGCACCGCGGCCGACGGGCCGACGACGAGGCTGCCGAGGACGGCGACCACGACCGCGACGACCGCGGTGGGGTCGGGGCCCGACGGCGGCGCCGCGGTCAGCGGGTCCACGGCCGCGGCGGCGTTCGCCGGTGCGCGGGAGAGCCGCCGGATCCAGAGGTGCGCCAGGACGATCAGCACCAGCGCGACCGCCATCGCGAGGAGGCCCAGGGGGCTGGCGGAGAACCGCCGGGCGTCGGGGTTGACGAGGGCGAGCAGCGCCGCGCCCGCCACCGGCATCCCGACCAGGAAGCGCGCGCTCGCCCGCGCCTGGGCGGAGCGGACCCGCACGAGGCCGTCCAGCCGGGTCGTCGCCGTGACCGCGTCGATCACGCCGTCCACCGCGGCGCCGGCGGGTGCACCGACCAGCTCGGCCATCGCGAGGGCGCGGACCAGCGGCCCGGCCGGCCCGGCCACCTCCACTCCGTCCACCCCGTCCGCACGCGCGCCGTCGCGCTGGTCGCGGACGAGCGACGGCAGCGTGACGCCGCTGGCCAGGGCGCCCCGCACCGCGGCGAGGGACGGCGCGTCGACGACGGCGAGGGCCGCGGACGGCGACGCGCCCGCCGCCAGCGCGGCGCGGACCGCCAGCAGCTGCGCCGGGGTCAGGGGTCCCGGGCGAGCGGCGCGGCGACGGACCAGCGCGGCGGGGGGTGTCATGCGTCCCACCCCTCGCGCCGCCAGGCGGTGCGAGCGACCGGGGTGCGGCCGTCGGCGCACACGTCGGCGACCTCGACGACGCCGCGCTGGCCGCCAGGCCCCCGTCCGAGGGCGATGACGACGTCCACTGCGCTCGCCAGCTGCGCCTGCGCCGCGGCGAGCGGCAGCCCGGCCAGCAGCGCCATGCCCTCGAGCCGGATCAGCGCCTCGTCCGCCGTGCTCGCGTGGACGGTGGTCATGCACCCCTCGTGGCCGGTGATCAGCGCCTGCAGCACGTCGGCGACCTCGACCCCGCGGACCTCGCCCACGACGATCCGGTCGGGCCGCATCCGCAGCGCCTGGCGGACGAGGGTGGCGATGTCGACCGCCCCGACCCCCTCCGCCGACGGCGGCCTGGTCTCCATCCTCACCAGGTGGGCGGTGCGGGGCCGGAGCTCGGGGGCGTCCTCGATCAGGACGACCCGGTCGGCCGGGTCGACGTCGGACACCAGCCGTTGGAGCAGGGTGGTCTTGCCGGTCCCGGTCCGCCCGCACACGACGATGGCAGCGCGGTCGGCCACCGCGGCCCGCACCAGCGCCGCGGCCGCCGGCGGGGTGGTGCCGCTCGCGCACAGCTCGTCCCACCCGATGGTCCGCGCGTCGAAGCGGCGGAGCGTGACGACCGGCCCGTCGGCGACGATCGGCTCGGCGACCGCGTGCAGGCGGCTGCCGTCGGGCAGCTTCGCGTCGACGAACGGGCGGCTTCGGTCGATCCGGCCGCCGCGGGGCCCGACGACGCGGCGCACCGCCTCGAGCACCGCGTCGGCGTCCGCGAAGGTCACGTCGGTGCGCTGGAGGGTGCCGTGTCGCTCCACCCACACCTCCCCGGGTCCGTTGACGAGCACGTCGGTGACGCCGGGTTGGCGCAGCAGCACCTCCAGCGGACCCAGCCCGGCGACGTGGTCGGCGACGGTCCGGACCAGCGGGGCCATCTCGGCTGGCGGCAGCACCACCCCCTCCGCCACGAGCGCCGCGGCGACACCCGCCCGGACCTCTGCGACGTCGCCGCCGACGCCCGCACCGGAGGCGAGCCGGCGCCGGACGCGGTGGACCAGGTCGGCGGGCACCGCGGCGGTCACGACCCACCCCCCACGAGGGGGGCCAGCGCCGCCAGGTAGCGGCCGGGCAGCCCGACCGGGACGCGTCCTCGGAGGCCAGCCCGGGCGACGCGGAAGGAGTCCGGCAGCGGGATGTGGTGGCGCCCGTCGAGCAGCCGAGCGAGCTCGCCCCGGTGCAGGCCGCCCGTGCCGGTCGTGATGACCGTCGTCGTGCGGTCCAGGTCCGCCGCCGCCCGGACGAGGTCGGCATCCGGGCGGCCGACGACCACCCGGGCGCGTCCCCCGGCGCCGCGGTCGACCACCACGACGTCCGCCGCCTCACCCACCGCCGCGTGGATGACGTCGTCGGCGATCGACAGCCCCTCGACACCCGCCACCGGGTGCCGCCCGGGACCGGGCACGCCGGCCAGGCGGCGGCCGGCCGCGTCGGTCACCACGACGGCGGTCCGGCCGGCCCAGGCGTGGTGGGCGCCGATCGCCAGGGCGACGGTGGACGTGCCGACCCGGGGCGCGGTGCCCGCGCCGGCGGTCACCAGGCGCGCGGGGCGGCGGACCACGGCCGGGGGCACCAGGCCCGCAAGCCGATCCGCCTGGTCCGGCCAGGTGAGGACGGCGAGGGCACCCGGCGCGGGCGGTGGCTCGGTCCCGCGGGCCGCCACGACCACGGTGGGGAGGGCGGGGTCCACGCGGTCGGCCAGCGCGAGCCTGGCCGGCAGGTGCGGGGTCGGGTCGACCACCTGCCAGCCGAGGACGGATTCGACGTGGGCGACCACGTCCGCCGCCAGGTCGGCGTCGGCGAGGTCCACGGCCACGGGCAGGGCGTCATCGAGCACGACCGTGACGCTACGGAGGTCGTCGACGCCGGCGCGGACCGATCTCCAGATGCTGGGGATAACCCGCCGGTGGGTGGGGACCGCGGTGTGGGACTAGGGTGCCGCCGAGCCCGCGGCCCGGTGGGCGCGTGCGAGGTGGACGAGGAGGCCCCCGACATGACCAGCCCCGACATGACCAGCACGGCTGAGGACCCGCGGCACGCGGCGGCGGCTGCGCTGCGCCGGCTGGGGCACGCCGTCGTCGCCCACGAGGCCGATCCCGACCTGCTCCTGCGGGTCGCCGAGCAGGCGACGGCGACCGCCGAAGTGGTCGAGGCCGGCGTCCGCCGGACCCGCGACGTCGTCGCGGTGAAGCGCGAGCTGTGGGAGGAGGCCCCGCCGACCGGCGGCCGGATGGCCCACTTCGAGGAGTGCGTCGTCAGCGGACGGGCCAACCCGATGGGGATCATGATGGAGGTGACCCGCGACGGCGACGAGGTGGTGGGCGACATCACCCTCGGCGCCGCCTTCGAGGGCGCGCCACGGCGGGCGCACGGCGGCATCGTCGCCGCGATCCTCGACGACATCATGGGCTACCAGCTGCTGGTCCAGGCCACGCCGGCGTACACCGGCAGGTTGCAGGTCCGCTACACCGCCCCGACGCCGGTCGAGGCCCCCCTCGTCGCCCGCTCCTGGCTCGAGTCGAGGGACGGTCGCAAGCTGCAGCTGCGCGCGACCCTTGCCACCCCTGACGGCGACGTCCTCGCCGAGGGCGACGCCCTCTTCATCGCCATCCCGCCCGAGCGGTTCACCGACCCGGACCGCTAGGTCGGCGAGGCGGCAGAGCACCTCCCAGCGCGCAGCGCTGACCTAGTAGTAGTCCCGCTGGTAGGTGATGCCGTCGTCGCCGACCTCGATCCATGAGGACCGGGGCAGTGAGTTCCAGCGACGACCCGCCGCGGTGTACGACACGGCCCACTCGACGGCGACGAAGCTGCCGTCCTCGGACTCGAGCAGGCGCTTGGTGGAGACGTCGATGCCGTCACGCGCCTGCATCCACGAGCTGAGGTAGGCCTGGATCAGCTTGGCGGTCTCGTGGGGCGGGTTCTGGGGCTCGAGCCACACCGCGTCGGGCGCGTAGAGCGTGCCGATGGCCTCCACGTCGACGGACTCCAACGCCGCCCTGAGCTGCTCCCAGTGCTCTCGTGCGCGACCCATGCTCCTCAGACTCCTTGTCGTCCCTCGCGGCTCGGCGAGGGCCAGAGGCTATCGGAGCGCGCCGGCCGGCGCGCAACCGGCACCGCCGTCAGAGGTAGTTGCCGGGCGCGCGCTCGCGCTGCTGCTCGCCGTCGCCGCCCTGCAGCGGCCCCGCGGGCAACCCGCGCTGGCGCATGGCCTCGAGCTGCTTCCGCGCGGCCGCCTGCTGGTTGAAGATCGCGGCCTGGATGCCCTGGAAGAGGCCCTCCAACCACCCGATCAGCTGGGCCTGGGCGATCAGGATCTCGCTCTGGGAGGGCGTCTCGGTGTCGAAGTCGAACGTGAACTGCCCGAGCTCGGACTGCAGGTCGGCGCTCAGGACCTCGCACAGCTCGCCGAGGGCGCGCTCGTGGACCTTGCGCAACCGGACCCGACCGGATTCGTCGGCCTCGGCTCGCCGGGCCTCCTCCTGCACCTCCCGCAGCATCACCGCGATGCGCATGAGCTTGCCCGGCTCGGTGATCATCGGCTCGGGCTCGGGCTCCTCGGCCACACCCTCGACCTCGCCCTCGACGGGCTCGTCGTCCTCGACGACCTCAACGTGTTCGACCATAGGGTCCGAGCCTAACCGGACGCGCCGCCGGGCAACCGGCTCAGAAGAGGGCGGAGGCCAGCTTCGGTCGCGCGGCCCGGACGCGGGGGTCGTCGGGCCCCAGGGCGGTGAACACCGCGAGCAGCGCCTCGCGGCCGTCCTCGCGCGTCGCGGGGAGCCGCACGGCGTCGAGCAGCACCTCGATGGCCTCGTCGTGGCGTCCGGCGGCGGCGAGGGCGCGTCCCAGCTCGGGACGGGACTCGACGTCACCGCCCTCCACCGCCACGGCCAGGGCGTCGAGGTCCGACCCGACGCCCTCCAGGTCGAGCCTCGCGCCGAGGCGCTGCACCTCGTCGGTCGGACGGGCCTTCGCGAGCACCTCGCGGGCCTCGTCGACGTCGCCGCGGTCGGCCAGCAGCGACGCCAGCCCGACGGCGGCTCCCGGGTGGTCGACCTCGGCCGCCATGGCCGAGCGGTACAGGTCCTCGGCGCGGGCCGGGTCGGTGCCGGCCTCGGCGACGAGGCGGTCGGCCTCCGACGGGGCGAGCGCGGCGAAGAACTGCTCGATGACCTGCGGCGGCTGCAGCCCCGTGAACTCGTTCACCACACGGCCGCCGGCGAACGCCTTGACGGCGGGGATGCCCTGGACGCGGAAGGTCTGGGCCAGGCGGGGGTTGGCGTCGACGTCGACCTTGACCACGTCGACCTCGCCGACGTGGCGCTGAGCCGCCTCCTCGAGCGCGGGGGACAGCTGGCGGCACGGGCCGCACCACTCCGCCCAGAAGTCCACCACGACCGGTCGGGTCTTCGACCCCTCGACGACGATCTCTGCGAAGTCGGCCTCACCGACGTCTCTCACCAGCACGTCCATGGCCCCCAGGCTAGACAGCGCGGCAACCGGCTCAGCCCCGGTTGGGCCACCTCGGCGGCGGGCCCTAGGATCGCGCCCCCATGGACCAGACCCCCGAGGACCTCACCGCCGTGCGCGGCGCCTTCGACGACCACCTCGGCCTCGAGATGGTGGAGATCACCGCCGAGCGCGTGGTCGCCCGCCTCGTCGTGACCGAGCGGCACACCCAGCCCTACGGCCTCGTCCACGGCGGGGTCTACTGCGCGATGGCCGAGACCGTCGCGAGCTTCGGGGCGGTCTTGGCCATCCGGGAGATGACCGGCTCCGACGACGCCGGATCGGTCGGGCAGTCCAACCACACCGACTTCCTGTCCTCCGCCCGCGGCGGCGTGCTGACCGCCACCGCCACCCCGGTGCACGTCGGCCGCTCGGTGCAGCTGTGGCGCATCGGGATCACCGACGAGGATCACCGGCTGGTGGCCGAGTCGCGGGTGCGCATGTTCAACGTCGGGGTCGAGCGCGTGACCAGGTAGGAGCGCCTCCGCCCTACTGGTCGTTGCGCTCGGACAGGAACCGCTCGATCTCGGCGGCCAGGTCGTCGCCGGACGGCACCTGCTGGGTCGCCCCGCCCGCGTCGACGTGCGCCGCGAGGCGCGGGACCATCTCCGCCGCGTCGGGGTGGTCGGCGACGGCCTCGTCGACCTGCGCGTCGTGGGCGGCGGCGGCCAGCTCGAGCTCACCGGTGTCGACCGCGACCCCGAAGGTCTCGGCCACCACCTGGACCAACGCCAGGGCGGAGGAGGGGTGGGCGTTCGCCGAGATGTAGTGCGGCACCTCCGCCCACAGGCCCACGGCGGGGATGCCGGCCTCGCCGAGGCGGTGCTGCAGCACGATCTGGGCTCCGACCGGTCCGGTGTAGCCCGGGACCCGCGCGGCCGTCGGCACCAGGTCGCCGGCGGCGACGTTGACGGCGGACACGATCTGGGTGGGCCGGGTGTGCGGTGCCGCCGCGGGGTAGGCCCCGAGCCCGAGCGCGGCCTCCACCCCGAGGCCGCGGCACAGGTCGACGACGCAGTCGCAGAACCGCTCCCAGCGCATGTCCGGCTCGGGACCGAGCAGGAACACCGCGTCGTGGGGGGCGTCGGGGACCTTCGCGACCAGCACGGCGAGGTCGCCGAACTCGATGCGCCGCAGCACGCCGTTGTCGATGACCGACGTCGGCCGGCGGGCGCGGAAGTCGATGAACGTGTCCCGGTCGAACGTGGCGACGGGGTCGGCCGCCCACCGGTGGCGCAGGAACATGGCGGCGTTGGACGCGGCTTCGCCGGCGTCGATGAACCCGTCCATCGACACGACCAGGACGGGCCGCCTGAGCGCGGGGACCTCGGCGGTCCAGCGGATGAGAGGGTCAGCCATGGCCCTCCAGCGTAGTGGCCGCCGCCCCGCGGGCTACGCTCGGCCGCCTGGGAGGCGTCTGGGTTCCTGGTGGGCCCCGCGGTCTTCAAAACCGACGAGGGCGACTCGGTCGTCCTGGCGGGTTCGATTCCCGTCCGCCTCCGCTGGACAGCGGCGTGACCGGCGCTCCGAGATCGGGCACGATGCCACGCCCGAGGCACCGACGAGCGAGGACCCACACCCCATGCCAGAGCTGATCGTGCACGCGAGCCCCCTCCCCGACGCCGAGATCCCCGGCGGGGCGCTGACCCCGTACGTGTTGGAGCGGGCCGCGGGGCTCGGCGACAAGCCCGCCCTGATCGACGGGCCGTCCGGGCGGACCCTCACCTACGCCCAGCTCGCCGGCGGGATCGCCGCGCTGGCCGGCGGCCTGCGGGCGAGGGGGTTCGGGCCGGGCGACGTGCTCGCGGTCATGGCACCCAACCTCCCGGAGTACGCGATCGTCTTCCACGGCGTCGCGCGGGCCGGCGGGGCGGTCACGACGATCAACCCGACCTACACCGCGAGCGAGGTCCACCACCAGTTGACCGACTCCGGCGCCACGATCCTGGTGACGATCGGCATGTTCCTCGGCACCGCCCAGACCGCCGTGGAGGGCACCTCGGTCACCGAGGTGTACACCCTCGACGAGGTGGAGGGGGCCCGCCACGTGTCAGAGCTGTTCGGCTCGCCGCTGGCCGAGCAGGTGGAGGTCGCTGACGACGACGTCGTCGTGCTGCCCTACTCCTCGGGGACGACCGGGTTGTCGAAGGGCGTGGTCCTGACCCACCGCAACCTGATCGCCAACATCGCCCAGACCGTGTCGGCGGCGGACCTCACCGAGGACGAGTCCCTCGTCGCGGTGCTGCCGTTCTTCCACATCTACGGGATGCAGGTGCTGATGAACGCCGGCCTGCGGGTCGGCGCGACCATCATCACGATGCCGCGCTTCGACCTCGAGCAGTTCCTGCAGCTGAACGACCGCCACGGCTGCACCCGGGCGTACGTGGCGCCGCCGATCGTGGTCGCGCTGGCCAAGCACCCGCTGGTGGACGACTACGACCTGTCGGCCCTCGACCAGATCGTCTCGGGCGCCGCGCCCCTGTCGGCGGAGGTCGGCGAGGAGGCCGCCCGCCGGCTGGGCTGTGAGGTCGTGCAGGGCTACGGCATGACCGAGCTGTCCCCCGTCAGCCACATGACGCCGCCGGGCGGCTACAAGCCCGGCTCGGTCGGCGTGACCGCCCCGAACACCGAGTGCGCGATCGTCGACCCGGTGTCGGGGGAGTCGCTCGGGACCGACGCCGACGGCGAGCTGTGGGTCCGCGGGCCGCAGGTGATGAAGGGGTACCTGAACAACCCCGAGGCGACCGCCGCGACGATCGACGACGACGGCTGGCTGCACACCGGCGACATCGCCCGGATCGACGCCGACGGGCACGTCTACATCGTCGACCGGCTGAAGGAGCTCATCAAGTACAAGGGCTTCCAGGTCCCGCCGGCCGAGCTCGAGGCCCTGCTGCTGACCCACCCGGACGTGGCGGACGCGGCGGTCATCGGGCTGGCCGACGACGAGGCCGGGGAGATCCCCGTCGGGTACGTCGTCGCCAAGGCCGGTGCGTCCCTCGAGCCGGCGGACGTCATGGCCTTCGTCGCCGAGCAGGTCGCCCACTACAAGCAGATCCGCCAGATCCACGTCGTCGACGAGATCCCCAAGTCGGCCTCCGGCAAGATCCTGCGCCGGGTGCTGAAGGACCAGGCGACGGAGGGGTAGGGGAGGACGCGCCGGTCTGGCGCGGAGGGTCTAGCGCGTCCTGAACCCCGTCTCCCCCTCGACCACCGGGATGTCGTCTGCGGCGAGGCCGTCGACCCGGGCGTGCGGTGGGCCGTCGTGGCAGAACCGCGCGACGGCCTCGACCGCGTCGGCGGATCCCTGCAGCTCGGCGGTCACCGCCCCGTCGGGGTCGTTGCGGACCCACCCGGTGACCCCCACCTCCTCCGCGACGTCCCGGGTGGAGGCGCGGAAGAACACCCCCTGGACGTGCCCGGTCACGCGGAGTCGGCGGCGGATCAGCTCGGCCATGCCCTCACCCTCCCCTCCCCCGCACGGATCGACCACCCGGGTCGTGGCCAGCGCTCGCCTGGGTGCCCAGACCCCGCGTCCCGACTGACCCGGCCGCACACATCGCCCACCGGCGGGCTCCCTCCCGTGAGCGATCGTGGTCGATCCGTGCGCAGGAGGGGGAGCAGGAGGGGTGGGCGGGCGAGGGTCGGTCACCGACGCTCGAAGTGGCGCTCGAGGCCGTGCCAGACCGTGGGGTAGTCGTCCTGCAGCTGGGGGATCGAGCTCGCGTAGGCGGTCGGGACCAGGGGGTAGCGGGTCTCGAACATGAAGCTGAGGGTGTCCGAGAGCTTCTGCGGCTCGAGGTCCGACGACGTCGCCTTCAGCCACGCGTCGTGGTCCGGGCCGTGGGGGAACAGCTGGTTGTGCAGGCTCATCCCGCCGGGGCTGAACCCCTCCTCCTTCGCGTCGTAGACGCCGTGGACGATCCCCATGAACTCGCTCATGGTGTTCGAGTGGTACCAGGGGGGCCGGAAGGTGTGCTCCCCCACCAGCCACCGGTCGGTGAACACGACGACGTCGACGTTGGCCACGCCGGGATCGGGGGACGGCGACGTGAGCACCGTGAAGATCGACGGGTCGGGGTGGTCGAAGCTGATCGACCCGATCACGTTGAACGTCGAGAGGTCGTAGACGTAGGGGACGTGGTTGCCGTGCCACCCGACGACGTCGAGGGGTGAGTGGTCGAGGGGGCAGGAGAACAGCCGCCCGTCGAACTTGACGACCAGCTCGCCGTCGAGGTCGCGGTCCTCGTAGGCGGCCACGGGGTGGCGGAAGTCCCGGGGGTTGGCCAGGCCGTTGGCGCCGATCGGGCCGCGCTCGGGCAGCTCGAGGGCCGTGCCGTAGTTCTCGCAGACGTAGCCGCGGGCGCGCTCGTCGACCAGGACGACGCGGAACTTCATCCCGCGGGGGATGACCGCCAGCTCGCCGGGCGACACGTCGAGGCGCCCGCACTCGGTGTGGAGGCGCAGCCGCCCCTCCTGGGGGAGGATCGCGAGCTCGCCGTCGGCGTCGTAGCAGTAGGTCGTCTCCATCGACGTCGTCGCCATGTACACGTGGGCGGCCATGCCGACCTGGGTGCGGACGTCGCCGTTGGTCGCGACCGTGCGCAGCCCGGAGAGGAACGTCGTCGCCTCGTCCGGGAACGGCGGCGGGTCCCAGCGGAGCTGGCCGATCGGCGGGTCGCCATCGCGGTCCGGGCCGCTCGCGATCCACGGGCTGTCGATCTCGGTGAAGCGCCACGCGTGGCGGACCGACGGGCGGATGCGGTACAGCCACGTCCGCCGGTTGCGCGCGTTCGGGACCGTGAACGCGGTGCCGCTGAGCTGCTCGGTGTAGAGCCCGAGCGGGGGCCGCTGCGGGTTGTTCTGCCCCTCGGGCAGCGCACCGGGCTCGGCTTCGGAGGTGAACTCGTTGCCGAAGCCGGTCTGGTAGGTGAGGGATCCGAACGGCGGCTCGTCCTGCACGGCGGGGCTCCTGGGTCGGTCGACGGCGGCGCGGGGTGACCCTACGACAGCCCGGACGCCAGGTGAACACCGGTGCGCGCTGTGCGCACGCCCCACCGCGGTGTGTCGGTGGACCCGCCACCGTGGCGGGCCCACCGACACAGACAGGGGCGTGGGGGCACGCGGCACGACGGGGACCGCGACGGACCGGCTACGGTGCGCACGTGAGCACGCCCACGCCCCCGGACTACACCGAGTTCCTCCAGCGCCTCGTCGCGCGCATCACCTCTGCCGGCGGCGCCGCGGTCCAGTCGCCCTACGACGGCGCCCCCGCCGCGGTGGCCGACGCGCTCGAGGCCGCGGTGGTCGACGCGGGCGACGACCTCGTCGCGCTGTCCCACGACATCCACGCCCATCCCGAGCTCGGGTACGCCGAGCACCACGCCGCGGCCGCGGTGGCCGCGTTCCTGCGCGACCGCGGGCACGAGGTGACCGCGCCGGCCTACGGCCTCGACACCGCCGTGCACGCCCGCGCGGGGGAGGGACGGCCCCGCGTGGCGTTCCTCGCCGAGTACGACGCGCTGCCGGGCATCGGGCACGCCTGCGGCCACAACGTGATCTGCACCACGGCCGTGGGCGGCTTCCTCGCCGCGGCCGCCGTGGTCTCCCAGGTCGGCGGGTCCGTCGAGCTGATCGGCACCCCCGCGGAGGAGGGCGGCGGCGGCAAGGAGGTCATCGCCCGCGCCGGCGGGTTCGACGAGGTCGACGCCGCGGTGATGCTGCACCCCTTCTTCGCCGACATCGCGAGCCACCCCTTCATCGGCGTGCGGACCGTCGAAGCGGTGTTCACCGGCATGAGCACCCACGCCTCGGCCATGCCGTTCCTCGGCCGCAACGCCCTCGACGCGGCGGTGCAGGCCTACACGGGCATCGCCCAGCTGCGCCAGCACATGCTCCCGACCGACAGGGTCCACGGCATCTTCACCGACGGCGGGCAGAAGCCGAACATCGTCCCCGAGCGGGCCGCGGTCGAGTTCTACGTCCGCTCCGCCGAGCCCTCGACCCTCGCCGAGCTGTGCCGCCGGGTCGACGCGATCTTCGAGGGCGCGGCCGCCCAGGCGGGGTGCGGGGTCGAGGTCACGTGGGACGTCACGCCGGTGTACCTGCCGACGCGCCTGAACGGCCCGCTGACGAACCGCTACGCGGTCAACGCGGCCCGGCGCGGTCGCCAGCTGCTCCCGCCCGACGTGGTGCCGGCGGCGATGACCGGGTCGACGGACCTCGGGAACGTCAGCGTCCGGGTCCCCGCGATCCACCCGATGATCGGCGTCGCCCCGTTCGGCGTGTCGCTGCACACCCCGGAGTTCGAGGGGCACGCCGCCTCGCCGGCCGCCGACGCGGCGGTCGTCGACGGCGCGGTGGCGCTGGGGCTGACCGCGCTCGACTACCTGGCAGACGAGGGACTCCGGCGCGCGGTCGCCGACGACTTCGACGCGGCCGGCGGCCGGATGGACGTCGAGGCGGTCTACCCGTGACACCCGTCCACGTGCGGCTGGCGCCGCACACACCGGCGGAGGGGTCCTGGAGCGCCCCACTGCTGGCTGCGGTGATGCTGTCGGTCGGCGTCCTGCACCTCGTGGCACCCCAGCCCTTCGACCGGATCATCCCGCGGGTGCTGCCGGCCGGATGGCGACGGCCGCTGACCTACGCGAGCGGGGTGGCCGAGATCGTCGCGGGCGCGTTGGTCGCGGTCCCGGCGACTCGACGCGTCGGCGGTCGGTTCACCGCCGCGCTGCTGGTCCTGGTGCTGCCCGCCAACGTCGACGCCGCGCTCCGCGGCGGCTACCCCGGCCTGCAGGGCTGGGCGGGGTCGTCGACGGCGGCCTGGCTCCGGGTGCCCCTCCAGATCCCCCTGATCGGCTGGGCGCTGTCCGTGTCGCGGCTGGACGGGCCCGGCCGGGGGGACAGCTGATGGCCGACCGCCGCATCGCCCTCGCGACCTGCGCGGAGTTCCCCGACCTCGACGACGACGACCGCCTGCTCCTCCCCGCGCTCGGTGAGCGGGGCATCGTCGGCGTCCCCACGGTGTGGGACGACCCGTCGGTCCGCTGGGGGTCCTTCGACGCGGTCGTGATCCGCGAGACGTGGGACTACGCCGAGCGGCACGCGGACTTCGAGGCGTGGCTCGAGGAGGTGGAGCCGCAGACGACGGTGCTGAACCCGCCGCGGCTGGTGCGCTGGAACCTCGACAAGGGGTACCTGGGGGTCCTCGCGTCCGGCGGCGTGCCGACGGTGCCGACCCGCTTCGTCCAGCCCGGCGGCTACCTGCGCCTGCCCACCGAGGGCCAGTTCGTCGTGAAGCCGACGATCTCGGCGGGATCGCGCGAGACGGCCCGCTATGACGCGCGCACCCACGGCATGCAGGCCGTGGGACACGCCCAGCGGCTGCTCGAGAGCGGCCGGACGGTGATGATCCAGCCCTACGTGGACTCAGTCGACGAGCGGGGCGAGACCGCGATGGTGATCGTCGGCGGGACGTTCTCCCACGCGGTGCGGAAGGGCCCCCTCCTCGAGCTGGGCGCGGCGCCGACGACCGGGCTGTTCGCGCCGGAGACGATCGAGCCGCTGATCCCCTCCGAGGCCGAGCGAGACGTCGCCGACGCGGTCCTCGCAGCCATGCCGACGTCCCTGGGCGAGCCGCTGTACGCCCGCGTCGACCTGCTGCACACCGACCGGGGACCTGTGCTGCTCGAGCTCGAGCTCACCGAGCCCAGCCTCTTCCTCGCCCATGGCGGCGCCGCACCCGCGCGGCTGGCCGACGCGCTCCTCGCCCGGCTCGACGCCGAGGGCTGAGCCCTCCGCTGGCCGGTCAGCGGCGGTCGGGCTCGCCCGCGTCGACGCGGACGTCCACGGCGGCCCCGTCGTCGTCCTCGGCCGGCAGCGTGGCCGGTGCGGTCACCGCGCGGGGGAGCTGGCGCACCGTCACCCAGCACAGCGCCGCGAGCAGCGCGAGCGCGACACCCAGCTGGACCAGGTGCGCCCACGGGGCCGGCAGGTACGGCGTGAGCAGCGTGTCGCCCCAGCGGCCCTCGAGCATCCGCCAGGCCCAGTGCCCGGCGGTGAAGGTCTCCGTCGGCTGGGCCAGCGGGTTGGTGGCGATCGCCATCAGCATCGGGATCGCCCCGAGGACGCCGGCGATGACGACCGTCGCGCGGCTCCACCGCCACGCCCTGGCCACGCCGACGGCGACGAAGGGGATGGCCGGGACGACGTAGCGGGGCCCGGGCGACGCCCCGGCGGTCACGCTGAACCAGCCGCCCTGGATGGCGGTGAAGGCGGCGAGGACCACCAGCCCGACCACACCGACCTCCCGGGTGCGCCGCTCGCTGGCCAGCCGCACGAGCCCGAACACGCCGACCAGCACGATGGGGGTGAGGGTGAGCAGCCCGCGCTCGCCGAACAGCACCTGTGCGGTCAGCTGGGGGTCCGGCGGGGAGATCCCGAAGAGCCCCTGGGCGTGGAACTCCCCGAACGAGCCGGAGTTGTCGTAGCTGAACTCCGTCGGCGACCCCCACGCGACGGCGTTGTAGACCGCGAGCACCGCCACCGCCGGCAGGCCGCCGGCGACGTAGGCGAGCACCCCGCCGCGGTGGCGCACCAGGACGAGCACGCCGACGACCACCACGACGATGCCGGTGGTGTACTCGGTGACGACGGCCAACCCGCCGAGCAGGCCCGCCGCGGCCAGGCGGAGGGGTGGCGCGTCGGGGTCGCGGGCGGCCAGGTAGGCGCCGAAGCCGAGCGCCGCGGCGAGGACGTGGCTGAACAGGACGGTCGCGAAGGGCAGCAGCAGCGTGCCGAGGGCGACGGTCGCCGCCGCCGCGGTCGCCGCCCGCGGATCCCGGGTCACCCGCAGGGCGAACCGGCGCATCATCACCGCCAGCGCCGCCGCGGGGATGGTCGCGGACCACAGGGAGGTCCACCAGAGGGTGTAGTTGTCGAAGGGCCGGTCGACCTCGCCCGGCTCGGCGCCGACGGCCCGCGCCAGCCCGTAGAACGGGGCGGCCAGGAAGGGCTGCCCGGGCGCCTTGTCGGAGTAGAGGTGTCCGGCCCGCTCGGCGTAGTCGACGCTGAGGATGGCCTCGTAGGCGTCGATCTGCACGGTCGCGCGGTCCCACACCGCCGACGTGAACGCCAGCCGCGAGGCCTGGTGGGCCATCAGGATCTGCACGATCGGCCCCGCCACCACCAGCACGAGCGCGACCAGCACGATCTCCGGCCGCCAGCGGGCGAACCACGATCCTGAGCGGGCGGACTGCATCCCCACCACCGTAGTGCCACGCCGGGTCATCCCCAGCGGATGGAATCGACATCTCCATGCCCCTCCGGACCGGTCCGGGTCATGCACCGGGGATGGAATCGACACCCGACGGCGTCTCGGTCCAGCCCCACCAGCGCACGCTGACCGCCTGTGCCCTCTCACGCCCCACCAGCCCCACCCTCCCGATCCGGAGGATGTCGAATCCATCCGCGTGAGCCGCACCCGACGTTGTCGAATCCATCAAGGGGGAGGGGTGGGTTGCCACGACGGCCCGGTCGGCCAGGATGGCCGCGATGGACCTGCCACGACGACGACGCGCGCGAGCGCGGCCGCGACCGTGGACCCCGCCGGCGACGTGGCTCGGGCCCATCGAGACCCCGCGGCTGGTCCTCCGCGTGCTGGGGTCCGACGACGCCGCCGACCACGCCGCGCTGGTCGACGCCGATCGCGACCACCTGCTGCCGTGGACGACGTGGGTGACCGAGGAGACCGGGGCGATCGGGGTGACGGGGGCCACGGCCCGTCCCGTCCTCGGCGTGGTCGAGCGGGCGACCGGCGAGCTGGTCGGCGTGATCGGCGTCCAGGACCTCGATCCCCCGACGGCGAGCGCCGGTGCGCGCTGGTGGGTCGCCCGCGACCACGCCCGGCGCGGACTGGCCGACGAGGCCGTCACCCACCTGCTGTCCACCGCCCTCCG
This sequence comes from Euzebya sp., assembly GCF_964222135.1. NCBI lineage: Bacteria > Bacillati > Actinomycetota > Nitriliruptoria > Euzebyales > Euzebyaceae > Euzebya > Euzebya sp. Next base: position 111,320 of record NZ_CAXQBR010000065.1, on the reverse strand, counting down.
CCCGGCGGCGGACGGCGGGTGGGGCTTGCGGAAGGTCCACGTGGAGACCGTCGGCGCCGACGCCGACACCCGCGCGGTCGCCCGCGCCCTCGGCCTGCGGCGGGAGGTCCGCCAGCGCCAGCACCGCTGGGTCGACGGCGTGGGCGTCGACGACGTCTACGGGTGGGGGGTCGTGGCCGACGAGTGGGACGTCGACGCGATGCGGATGCGACGGGACGAGCGCGACGCCGACGTCGGCGTCGGCCCGCACCCCCGTCCGTGGCCGGACGACGACCGCTACGACCCGGTGCTGCTGGCCGAGGGCGACCGCCGCAACGTGGCGGACCGGTACCGGTGGTGGCGCCACGAGGCGATCGTCGCCGACCTGGCCGCCACGGCGAACCCGTTCCACGTCGCGATCGAGAACTGGCGCCAGGACGGCAACATCGGGACCGTCGTGCGCACCGCGAACGCCTTCGGCGCCGCCGGCGTCCACATCGTCGGCCGGCGCAGCTGGAACCGCCGGGGGGCGATGGTCACCGACCGCTACCTCGACATCCGCCACCACGACGACACCGACGCCCTGGTGGCGTGGGCCGCCGGCGAGGGGTTGCCGCTGATCGGCATCGACAACCTGCCGGGGTCGGTGTCGATCTTCGACCACCCGCCGCCGGAGCGCGCGGTGCTGGTGATGGGCCAGGAGGGACCGGGCCTGACGCCGGCCGCGAAGGCCGCGGTCGACGTGATCCTCCACATCCCCCAGTTCGGGTCCACCCGCTCGATCAACGCCGGCGTGGCGAGCGGCATCGCGATGGCGGCCTGGGTGCGGGCGCACCGCACCGGATGACGCCGGTCAGGTCGGCCAGGATCCCCCGTACGGCCCGGCCGGCGGCCCGCCCTGCCACGCCGGCGGCGTCCGCCGCGCGCTCGAGCGCCGGACGATGCCGATGATCAGCACGACGAGGCCGACGACGAAGGTGCCGCCGCCGCCGAAGACGCCGAGGAAGACCAGGCCGAGGCTGCGGAAGAGGGGGAACTCCGGGCCCACCGCGAGGCGTCCGGCGGCATCGCTGCACGAGACGGTGTGGCGGCCGTCGGCGACGAGCTCGAAGGTCCGCACCGCGGAGTAGGTGGTGTCGGACAGCGTGAGGGTGCTCGACCCGAACGGCGGGCTCAGCCCGACCGGCTGCTCGTCGGGGCCGGTCACGCGGCAGTCGACCGGGGTCTCGGCGCCGTCGACGCGGTAGAGGACGAACTGGTCCCCCTCCTCCCCGTCCACCACGGCGGACCCGTCGACCTCCTGCGGCGCCTGCTGGCCGACCAACGAGGTGAGCGACACCACCACGAGGGCCACGCCGCCGACCACGGCGAGCACCATGAGGACGACGCCGACGCGGATCGCCGTCGACCCCGGTGGGCGACCGGGAGCGGGTGGCGCCGGGCTCGGGAACCCGGCGGAGGGGTCGTACCCCGGCGGTGTGGCGGTCACAGCAGCTCCTCGGGCCGTGCGGACCAGCGGAGGCTACCGCTCCGCCGCACCGGGTAGGGGGTGCGTGGGCCCCTGCGGGCCCGGCGCTGCGCGGGACAGGACCGATACCATGCGGCGTCGTCCGCCAACCCCATCTGCAAGGGTGAGCCACCCCCATGGCCGAGTCACCAACCACCTTCGGCGCCAACGCCTGGATCGTCGAGGAGCTCTACCGGGACTTCCTCACCGACCCGTCGAGCGTGCCCGAGTCGTGGCACGACTTCTTCTCCGACTACGTGCCGCCGCACGGCCGGACGCCGACCGCCACCTCCCCGCACCCGGCCAGCCGCGCCAACGGCGCGTCCGGCAACGGGTCCGGTGGCGCGACCGCGGTCGCCGAGGCGCCCTCCGAGGCCCCTGAGCCGGCCCCGGAGGTGGAGATCCCGGACGGGGCGGTGAAGCTCCGCGGCGTCGCGGCCGCGATCGCCGAGAACATGGAGACGTCGCTGACCGTGCCGACGGCGACGTCGCTGCGGGAGGTGCCGGCCAAGCTCCTCGAAGTCAACCGCCGGATCCTCAACAACCAGCTCGGGCGGACGCGGGGCGGCAAGGTCAGCTTCACCCACCTCATCGGCTGGGCGATGGTCAAGGCCATCGTCGCCAACCCGGCGATGAAGACCAGCTACCACGTCGACGCGGACGGCACGCCGTACGCCCACCGACCCGAGCACCTCAACCTGGGCCTGGCCGTCGACGTCGAGCGGAAGGGCGGGCGCGTCCTGCTCGTGCCCAACATCAAGGACGTCGACGCGATGAGCTTCGCCGAGTACTGGCGGGCGTACGAGGAGATGATCCGGCGCGTCCACGGCGGCAACCTCTCCCCCGACATGTTCGAGGGCACGACCGCGACCCTCACCAACCCCGGGGGCCTCGGGACCGTCGGCAGCGTCCCGCGGCTCATGAAGGGCCAGTCGGCCATCATCGGCGTCGGCGCGATCGACTACCCGTCGCAGTTCAAGGGCTCGGACCCGCGGACCCTGGCCGACCTCGGGATCGGCAAGGTCATCACGATGACCTCGACCTACGACCACCGCGTGATCCAGGGCGCGGAGTCGGGGATGTTCCTCGGGTCGATGGAGGCGAACCTCCTCGGCGAGGACGGCTTCTACGACGAGATCTTCGACTCCCTGAAGATCCCCTACGAGCCGGTGCGGTGGCGCACCGACAACTCCTCCCGCGTCATCCGCGACGACTCCGCGCGGGCGGCCAAGCAGATCGCGGTGCAGAAGCTGACGAACATGTACCGCGTCCGCGGGCACCTGATCGCGAACCTGAACCCGCTGCAGCACACCTTCCGCAAGGTGCACCCCGAGCTCGACCCCGCGACGTACGGGCTGACGATCTGGGACCTCGACCGCGAGTTCCACATCGACGGCATCGCGGGCCGCGACCGGATGGCGCTCGGCGGGCTCCTCGGGGTCCTCCGCGACGCCTACTGCCGGACGGTGGGCATCGAGTACATGCACATCTCCGACCCCGAGCAGAAGACCTGGTTCCAGGAGCGGCTCGAGGGCAAGTCGATCGAGCTGTCGTCGGAGGACCAGAAGCGCATCCTGACGATGCTCAACGAGGCCGAGGCGTTCGAGCGGTTCCTCGGCACCAAGTACCTGGGGCAGAAGCGCTTCAGCCTGGAGGGCTCGGAGTCGCTGATCCCGATGCTCGACGCGCTGCTGACCACCGCCGTCGAGCAGGAGCTGTCCGAGGCCGTCATCGGCATGGCCCACCGCGGCCGCCTGAACGTCCTCGCCAACATCCTCGGCAAGTCCTACGACAAGATCTTCAGCGAGTTCGAGGGCGACATCAGCCCCGACACCGTGCAGGGCTCCGGTGACGTCAAGTACCACCTGGGCGCCCGCGGCGTGCACCACCACCCAGACGGCGGGCGGGAGCTGCCGATCACCCTGGCCGCCAACCCCAGCCACCTCGAGGCGGTCGACCCCGTCGTCGAGGGCATGGCCCGCGCGAAGCAGGACCAGCTGGGCGAGGAGGGGTTCGGCGCGGTCCTGCCGATCCTCATCCACGGCGACGCGGCGTTCGCCGGGCAGGGCGTGGTGGCGGAGACCCTCGGCATGTCCCAGCTGAAGGGCTACGCGACCGGTGGGACGATCCACCTGATCGTCAACAACCAGCTGGGCTTCACCACGGCGCCGCACCACTCCCGGTCGAGCGAGTACGCCACCGACATCGCGAAGATGGTGTCCGCGCCGATCATCCACGTGAACGGCGACGACCCCGAGGCCTGCGTCCGGGTGGTCCGCCTGGCGATGGAGTACCGCCAGCGCTTCGGCCGCGACGTGGTCGTCGACATGATCTGCTACCGCCGGCACGGCCACAACGAGGGCGACGAGCCCGCGTTCACCCAGCCGATCATGTACGAGGCGATCGAGCAGCGCCGGTCGGTGCGGAAGGTCTACACCGAGGAGCTCGTCAACCGCGGCGACCTGACCCTCGAGGAGGCCGAGTCCGCCCTCGAGGAGTTCCGCGAGACGCTCGAGAGCGCGCTGACCGAGACGCGGGAGTCCAAGCCGACCGAGAACGAGCTGCCCCCGCCTCCGACGGTGAAGGGCGTCCTCGACCACGTCGACACCGGCGTGTCCCTCGACCGGCTGCAGCACATCACCAAGGCGCTGACCAGCTGGCCCGAGGACTTCCAGCCCCACCCGAAGCTGGCCAAGATGCTGGCCAAGCGCGCCGACCTGCTCGGACAGGACGCCGTCGACTGGCCGATGGCCGAGATGCTCGCCCTCGGCACCCTGCTCCAGGAGGGCGTGCCCGTCCGCTTCGCCGGCCAGGACTCCCGTCGCGGGACGTTCAGCCAGCGCCACTCGGTGCTGGTCGACCACACCGACGCGTCGGAGCACCTGCCGCTGCGCCACCTCGAGCCGCTCGACGGCACCGAGCTGGGCGCGTTCATGATCTACGACAGCCCCCTGCACGAGTTCGGCGCCCTCGGCTTCGAGTACGGCTACGCCGTCGCCCGCCCCGAGGCGCTGACGGTGTGGGAGGCGCAGGTCGGCGACTTCTCGAACGGCGCGCAGGTCATCATCGACCAGTTCATCACCGCGGCCGAGGACAAGTGGGGTGAGCGGTCCCGCCTGGTCATCCTCCTCCCCCACGGCTACGAGGGGCAGGGACCGGAGCACTCCTCGGCCCGCATCGAGCGGTGGCTGACCCTGTGCGCCCAGGACAACATCCAGGTCGCCCAGCCCACCACCGCAGCCCAGCACTTCCACCTGCTGCGCCGCCAGATGCACCGCGACGTGGTCAAGCCGCTGGTCGTCTTCAGCCCGAAGTCGATGCTGAGGGCCAAGCACGTGCAGTCCGCCGCCGCCGACTTCACCGACGGGTCGTTCGCCGAGGTCCTGGTCGACGCCGGCGGACCGTCCGACGACGAGGTCCGCCGCGTCGTGGTGTGCTCCGGGAAGGTCCGCCACGACCTGATCGCCGCGCGGGACGAGCGCGAGGCGCCGGCGAAGGTGATCTCCCTCGAGCAGCTGTACCCCTTCCCCCAGCGCCAGCTCGAGGAGGCGCTCGGGCGGTTCGAGCAGCTCGAGGACGTCATGTGGGTCCAGGACGAGCCGGAGAACATGGGGCCGTGGCCGTTCGTCGGCAGCCGCCTGTACAACGCCTGCGAGGCCGTCGGCGAGGACGTGGTCCTCAAGCGGGCCACGCGCTTCGAGAGCGCCAGCCCGGCGACCGGGTCCCACACCGTCCACGACCTCGAGCAGGACAAGCTGATGGACGACGCCCTGGCCGGGCTGTAGGCACCGCGGGATGGCCGAGCTCCCCGACGCGCGACCGAGCGCCGACGACCTGACCGCGGGTGAGGACCTGTGCGCGTTCATCGACGCGTCGCCCTCGCCCTTCCACGCCGTCGCCGAGATGGCCCGGCGGCTCGAGGCCGATGGGTTCCGCCGCCTCGACGAGCGCGACCGGTGGGCCCTCGAGCCCGGTGATGCCGGGTACGTCATCCGCGACGGCGGGTCGATCGCCGCGTTCCGGGTCGGCACGGCACCCGCGGCGGAGGCGGGCTTCCGCGTCGTCGGGGCGCACACCGACTCCCCCACGTTCCGCGTGCGACCGAGGGCGGAGGTGTCGAAGGCCGGGTACGGCCAGCTCACCGTGGAGGTGTACGGCGGGCCGCTGCACTACACCTGGCTGGATCGGGACCTGACCCTCGCGGGCCGCGTCGCGCTGGCCGACGGCCGCGTCGAGCTGGTCCACCTGCCCGGGGCGCCGCTGCGCATCCCGACCCTGGCGATCCACCTGAACCGCGACCTGTACGAGAAGGGGCTCAAGCTCAACCCCCAGCTGCACCTGGTGCCGGTGCTGTCCGCACGGGCGGAGGGGGCGGGGCTGGCCGACCTGCTGGAGGGGGTCGTGGACGCCGACGTGACCGGCTGGGACCTGGTGCTGGTCGACACCCAGCCGTCGGCGCTGGGCGGGATGGACCGCCAGTTCGTCCTCGCACCCCGTCAGGACAACCTCGTCAGCTGCTACGCCGGCGTCGAGGCCCTGCTCGACACCGAGCCCGGACCCGCGACGCAGGTCGTGGTGTGCAACGACCACGAGGAGGTGGGGTCGCGCTCCGCGGAGGGTGCCGCCGGCCCCTTCCTCGAGGACGTGCTGCGCCGGCTGATCGCCGCGGCCGGCGACGCGGACCCGCAGTCGCTGCCGCGCGCCGTGGCGGGCTCGGTGCTGGTCAGCGCGGACGCCGCCCACGCGGTCCACCCGAACCACGCGGACTCCCACGACGCCGAGCACCGCCCCCGCCTGGGCGGTGGTCCGGTGATCAAGACCCACGCCAGCCAGGCGTACGCCACCGACGCGCGGACCCTCGCCTGGTTCACCGCCCGCTGCGCCGACGCCGGCGTGCCGGTGCAGCACTTCACCAACCGGGCGGACAGCCAGAGCGGGTCGACGATCGGGCCGCTGACGGCCACCCGGCTGGGCCTGCCGACCGTCGACGTCGGCAACCCGCTCCTCAGCATGCACTCGATCCGCGAGCAGTCCGCCGCGGTCGACCTCCTGCACCTCGTCGGCGCGCTGCGGCAGCATCTGGTCCATGCCTGAACCGGAGCTGCCTGAACCGGAGTCGCCTGAACCGGAGTCGCCTGAACCGGATCCGTCCGCCGAGCCCGGGCCGGAGGACCTCGCGTCGCCGGCCACCGCGGAGGCGCCGAGCGACCACCTCCTCGACCCGCCCGACGCCCGTCCGGACGTCGGCGCCCTGCTCGCCAAGCCGCTGTGGGAGCGCCCCACGGTCCGCTTCGGCGCCTACGCATGGGCGATGATCGGCGTCCTGATCATCGTGATCGGGCTCGGCATCGTGATCGCCCGGCTGTCGACGGTCGTCGTGCCGCTGGTGATCGCCCTGTTCCCCGCTGCGGTGCTGCAGCCCCCCACCGACTGGCTGCGCGCCCGCGGGTTCCCGGACTGGGCCGCGGCGCTGGTCGTGCTGCTGGGCACCTTCGGCATCGTCGGCGGCATCATCGCGCTGATCGCGCCGCAGTTCGCCGATCAGGTCGACGTCCTAGGCGAGGCGATCCGGGACGGCTACCAGCAGTTCGAGGAGTTCCTCGCCAACGGGCCCTTCGGCCTGCAGCCCATACGGCTCGACGACCTGATCGACCAGCTCAGCGATCAGCTGCAGTCGGCCGTGCCGAACGGCGGCGAGCTCGCGACGAACGTGCTCGGCTACGCCCAGGCGTTCTTCCAGACGGCCACGGCGACCCTCCTGATGCTCATCGCCCTGTTCTTCTACCTGAAGGACGGCCGGGCGATCGCCGGGTGGGTGCGCTCGGTGTTCCCGACCGCGATGCACGCCGACGTGGACGTCATCGGCCAGCGGATGTGGATGACGATCGGCGGGTACATCCAGGGCCAGCTGCTCGTGGCCCTCGTCGACGCGGTCTTCATCGGCGTCGGGCTGTGGATCCTGCAGGTCGACCTGGCCCTGCCCCTCGGCGTGCTGGTGTTCTTCGGCGGCCTGTTCCCGATCGTCGGGGCGACGATCTCGGGGTTCCTCGCCGCGATCGTGGCGCTCGCCTCGAACGGGGTCGGCACGGCCGCGATCGTGGTGGTGCTGGTGCTCGCGGTGCAGAACCTCGAGGGGCAGCTCCTGCAGCCGATCATCCTCGGCCGTGCGCTCGAGCTGCACCCCCTCGCCATCATCGTGTCCCTCGCGGTGGGCGGGTTCCTGCTCGGGATCCTCGGCGCGTTCCTGGCCGTCCCGGTGGCTGCCGCGACCGCGCAGACCATCGGCTACCTCCGCCAGCGGATCCCCGGCTGACCCAGGTCAGGGGTGCCCGCACCCCGCTCCCGCCATCGCCCCACGGGCCCACAACGGGCCCTCAGCCCACACCCCGCTCCCGCCATCGCCCCACGGGCCCACAACGGGCCCCGCAGCCCCACACCCGCCATCGCCATCGCCCCACGGGCCCACAACGGGCCCTCAGCCCACGCCCCGCTCCCGCCATCGCCCCAGGCCCACAACGGGCCCCGCAGCCCACACCCCGCTCCCGCCATCGCCCCACGGGCCCACAACGGGCCCCGCAGCCCACACCCGCCATCGCCATCGCCCCACGGGCCCACGACAGGCCCCGCAGCCCACACCCCGCTCCCGCCATCGCCCCACGGGCGCACGACGGGCCCCTCAGCCGTCCTCACCGACGGCCGTCAGTCGAAGAGCCCCGTCAATCGAAGAGCCCCGTCAGTCGAAGAGCCCCATCAGTCGAACAGCATGGCGATGCGCTCGGCGTCCTCCGTGCCGATCAGCGGGCCGAGCCACGCGGCGCTGCGCTGGTGGTCGCGGGCGATCTGCTCGAGGGTGTCGAGTCGGGCGCCGGCCTCGAGGGTGGTGAACGACGGGTGGGCCTCGGCGACCTGGGAGAGCTCGCCGCGCATGTGGGGGTGCAGGTGGGCGAGGTGCCCGATCAGCAGGCCGTAGGCGCAGGCGCGGGCGGCCTCGGCCTGGGGCTGGCTGGTCCACTCGGCGTTGATCCGGCTGAGCCGCGGCTCGACCTGGTTGGCGACCTCGTCGACCCAGGCCTCGACGTCCGCCTCGAGCGAGGCCCGGCGGTTGGCGACGAGGTTCGCGTCGGACGGCTCCCCCTCCTCGATCGTGCCCCCCTGCGCCGCGTCCTCCTGCGCCGGCGGGCTGGCCGGCTCCCCCGCCGGCTCGGGATCGGGCTGGGGCGCCCAGGCGCTGTCGTCGACCGGCTGCTGGGCGGGCTGGTCCGCCGCAGGGGCCGGCTCGTCCGCGGACGCGTCTGCCGGGGGCTCCTCCACCGGTGCCGCACCACCGGACGTGGGTTCCTCAGCCGACTCCGCCCCAGCCGACCCCGCCCCAGCCGACCCCGCCTCAGCCGACTCCACCCCAGCCGACCCCGCCTCCTCGGCGGCCTGTGCCTGGGCGGTGACCCCGCCCTCGGCCCCTTCGGTGGGCTCGGCGGCCCCCTGGGCCTGGTCCCCGGCCTCGGCCTGCCCCTGCGCGCCGTCGGCGGGCGGGTCCCAGTCGGTCTTGCCGTCCGTCGAGACGTGGCCGGTCCAGGACTCGCCGTCCCAGTACCGGAACTGGAACCGCCCGGAGGGGTCGGGGTACCAATCAGCAGCGGGTGCGTCGGCCTGGCTCACGGGGACTCCTCGGCTTGTGCTCATCGGGGATTCGCGGACTGCGTCGAGGTGCAGGCTAACGCGCCGCGGCGACCTGCCGCGCCCTCACCGCCGCCGCTGGTCGATCTGGGTGCCGACCCACACCGACGCCGGGACCGTGGGGAACGCGCTGAGCCCGACGCCGAAGTCCGCCGGCAGGTCGGAGAGGGGGCCCGCGTCACGCCCATCGACCCGCAGGGACGCCCGTCGGATCCGGCGCCAGTCGTCGGCGCCGTACACCTCGGCCTGCCCCCCGGGGGCGACGCCGGCGGCGCGCACCCCCTCCCCTCCCCCGAGCAGCCGACCGACGACCGGGCGGGCCAGCACGTCCTCGATGCGGATCCACGCGGGCGACCGGCGCAGCGCCCGCGGGCGGAGGGCGAAGACCCACGACCGCCAGTCCGCTGGTGCCACCTCCGCGCGGATCGCGAGGGGCTCCGCCCGGACGGACAGCTGCGCGCCGCACAGGCCGCCGCTGATCGCCACGACGGCGACCTCGTCGAAGTCGTACAGGTCGGCGACGTAGGAGGCGACGGCGTCGTCGGGCGCGAGCAGCACCCGTCGGCCGTCGGCACGGCGCCACATCACGTCGACCACGCGGCCGAACGGCGAGCGGGCCCAGGTGCCGACGACGACCGCGTCGCCGCTGGCGAAGCCGAGCCCGGTGATGACGCCCTCGAAGAGATCCATGCGACGATCCTGCCCACCTCCGCATCGTCCAGCCGACGCCGGGAAGGACCCCTGCGATGCCCTCTGATGCCCCCACCGCCGTCTACCTCGCCGCCGTCCAGCCGCGCTCCGGCAAGTCCCTGGTCGCCCTCGGGATCCTCGAGCTGGTCAGCCGGCGGGTGGACGAGATCGGCTACTTCCGCCCCGTGGTCGCGTCCGAGGACGACCACCGACTGGCGCTGATGCGCGACCGCTACCGCCTGGGCGACCGCGCCGCGTACGCCTACACCGACGACCAGGTGGACGCGCTGCTGGCCCAGGGACGCCAGGACGAGGTGTTCAAGGGCGTCATCGCCGCGTACCGGGAGATGGCGGAGGGCTGCCGGTTCGTGCTGATCGAGGGGACGGACCAGACGGGGACCCGCTCCGCCCTCGAGTTCGACTTCAACGCGCGGGTCGCGAACCACCTGGGGGCATCGGTCGTCGCGCTGGTCAACGGGCAGGGCCCGAGCCCGGAGGAGGTCGCCGAATCGGTCCACGTTGCCGAGCGCGCCCTCGGCGGGGAGGGGGTGACCACCGCGGCCATCGTGGTCAACCGGGTGGCGCCGGCCCACGTGGACGCGGTCAGCGCGCAGATCGCCGACCTCGACGTCCTGACGGCGGTCATCCCCGAGGACCAGCGGCTGTCGATGCCGACGCTGTCGGAGGTGGTCCAGGCGATCGGCGCGGAGGAGCTGCACCGCGGGCGGGGGGACCTCGACGTGGCGGTCAGCACGTTCGCCGTCGCCGCGATGAGCCTGCCGAACATGCTCGAGCGGATGGCCGACGGCGAGTTGGTGATCGCGCCCGGGGACCGGCCCGACGTGCTGGTCGGGGCGCTCGCGAGCCGGATCGCCGACACCTACCCGGACATCGCCGGGGTCATCCTGACCGGCGGTCTCAGCCCGGCCCCCCAGATCCTCCGCCTCCTCGAGGGGCTCGGCGGCATCCCGACGCCGATCTACACCACCGACACCGACACCTACGCGACCGCCCGCGCGGTCAGCGAGGTCGCCCCGATCATCGCCCCGGGATCGGTGCACAAGATCGCGACCGCCCTCGGCCTGTTCGAGGAGCACATCGACACCGAGGCGCTGATCGACACCTTCGAGGTGACCCGGTCCGGCCGGGTCACGCCCCTCATGTTCGAGTACGACCTGATCGAGCGGGCCCGTGTGGACCGCAAGCACATCGTGCTGCCCGAGGGCACGGACGACCGGATCCTGACCGCCGCGTCCCTGCTCCACCGCCGCCAGGTCGTCGACCTGACCCTGCTCGGCCCCGAGGACGAGGTGCGCCGCCGCGCGTCGGCGGCCGGCGTCGACCTCGCCGACATCGCCGTCGTCGACCCGGCCACGAGCCCGGACCGCGAGCGCTACGCGAAGGCCTACGTCGAGGCGCGGTCGCACAAGGGGATGGTCTTCGACCGCGCCGACGAGGTGATGTGCGACGTCAGCTACTTCGGGACGATGATGGTCCACCTCGGCGAGGCCGACGGCATGGTGAGCGGCGCCGCCCACACCACCGCGCACACCCTGCGCCCGGCCTTCGAGTTCATCCGCACCCGTCCCGGGGTCTCGAGCGTCTCGAGCGTGTTCCTGATGTGCCTCGCGGACCGGGTGCTCGTGTACGGCGACTGCGCGGTCATCCCGAACCCGACGACCGAGCAGCTCGCCGACATCGCCATCTCCTCCGCCGAGACCGCCCGCACGTTCGGCATCGACCCGGTCGTCGCGATGCTGAGCTACTCCACCGGCGGGTCCGGCTCGGGTGAGGACGTCGAGCGCGTCCGGGCCGCCACCGAGCTGGTCCACGAGCGTGCCCCCGACCTGGCGGTGGAGGGGCCGATCCAGTACGACGCGGCCGTCGACGTCGGCGTCGGGCAGAAGAAGCTGCCGGAGTCAGAGGTCGCGGGCCGCGCCACGGTCTTCGTCTTCCCGGACCTCAACACCGGGAACAACACCTACAAGGCCGTGCAGCGCTCCGCCGGGGCGGTGGCGATCGGCCCGGTGCTGCAGGGCCTCAACAAGCCGGTGAACGACCTGTCCCGCGGCGCCCTGGTCGCCGACGTGGTCAACACGGTCGCGATCACCGCCATCCAGGCGCAGATGGCCGGCCGTCGCGAGGGGGCGGCATGAGCGTCCTCGTGCTCAACACCGGCAGCTCGTCGGTGAAGTTCGAGCTGTTCGAGGGGGCGTCGCCCTCCGAGCTCCGCTCGGTCGCGGCCGGCCTGGTCGAGGGCATCGGCGAGGCGGAGGGCCACATGGGCGCCACCCTGCCCGACGGCGGACGGGTGGACCGCGACGGCGTGGTCGCCGACCACCGCGAGGCGCTCGAGTCGGTCATGACCCACCTGGCCGACGCCCTGACGGACCTGGTGGCCGTCGGGCACCGGGTCGTCCACGGCGGGGAGCACTTCACCGAGCCGACGGTGATCGACGACGCGGCGGTCGAGGTGATCGACTCGCTCTCGCCGCTGGCGCCGCTGCACAACCCGCCGGCGCTCGAGGGCATCCGGGTCGCACGCGAGCTCCGGCCCGAGATCCCGCACGTGGCCGTGTTCGACACCGCCTTCCACGCGACGCTGCCTCCGGCGGCGTACCGCTACGCCGTGCCCACGTCATGGTACGCCGACCACGGCGTGCGCCGCTACGGCTTCCACGGCACGTCGCACCGCTACGTGGCGGAGCAGGCCGCCCAGTCGCTCGGCCGGCCGCTCGAGGACCTCCGGACCATCACCCTCCACCTCGGCAACGGCGCGTCGGCGTGCGCGATCGACGGCGGCCGGTCGATCGACACCTCGATGGGGCTGTCTCCCCTCGAGGGGCTGGTGATGGGCACCAGGTCGGGGGACCTCGACCCGGCCGTCGTCTTCCACATGATCCGCGCCGGCATGTCCCCCGACGACGTCGAGCGGGCGCTCAACCGCCAGTCGGGGCTGCGCGGCCTCGCCGCCGACAACGACATGCGGCGGGTGCACCGGGCAGCCGACGCCGGCGACGAGGGGGCGCAGCTGGCGCTCGAGGTCACCGCGCACCGCCTGCGCAAGTACGTGGGCGCCTACGCCGCCGTGCTCGGCGGGCTGGACGCGCTCGTCTTCACCGCGGGGATCGGCGAGCACTCGCCGGCGGTGCGCGCCGCGGTCGTCGAACCCCTCGGCCACCTCGGGCTGACGCTCGACGTCGCCGCCAACGCGGCGGCGGATGCCGCCGACGGCCCGGTCCGGATCAGCCGGCCGGACGCCTCGCCGGCGGTGCTGGTGGTGGCGACCGACGAGGAGCGCATGATCGCCGCCGAGGCGCTGCGGGCCCTCGCCGGCTGACGGCCGGGGCAGCGGTCCCGGGAACCCCTCAGGCGGGGCCCCGCCCCGTCGATCGGAGATGTGCACGTCCCCGACGAAGACCTGAGGATGCTCTCCCTCCGTACGCGGCTCATGAGCCTCGCCCTGGCCCCCGCGGTGGTCGCCGGCGGGTTCGCGGCTGCCACCGTGCTGGATCGGCTGGCCGCGGCCGACGCCGCGACGCGGGTCGCCGACGAGGTCGACGTCGTCGTGCGGTTGGTGGCGGTCGACTCCTCGCTCACCGCGGCGAGGATCCCCTACGAGGTGGAGTCCCGGCTCGCTGACACCGGCTTCCTGGCGGCCGTCCCCCCGGCGGTGATGGCGGACGTGGTGGGGGCTGCGCCGACCCCCGCGGAGTGGATCGACCGGGCCGCACCCGCCCTCGACCGCCTCCCACCCGCCGCCCGTCCCCTCTCCGGGGGGGATCTCCGCCGGCTCGAGCTGGGCGCGTTCGGACCGACCGCCGTCGCCGACGAGCTCGATGCGATCTCCGTGGCCCTGACCGCCGGGGTCGAGGCGCAGCTGAGCCGGCTCCAGGACCACGTGCTCGAGCTCGGGGTCCCGGAGGTCACCGATCCGCTCGACGAGCTGGTCCAGTGGGCGCGGGCGTACGGCACCGCCGGCCCGCGGGTCGAGGCGCTCGCCGACATCGCGATCGCCGCCGCAGAGGGCGAGCCGCTCACCACCCGGGCGCTGACCGACCTCGCGGTCCGCGACGCGGACTTCGACCGCGCCGTCGCGCGCCTGACCGGTCTCGGGGTCGACGTCGCCCGCCGGACGTCCGCCCCGATCGACGACGCCGTCGCCGAGGTCCTGGACGGCGCGATCCCCCGGGCGTTCGCCGAGTCCGACGTGATGGGCGTCGCCCGGATCTTCCTCGACGGCATCACCGAGCACCGGCGCTTCAACGACGGCGTCGTCGACGCCTCCCAGGTGCTCCGGGCCGCCGCGGACGACCTCGCGGCGGGGGCGCGGCGCAGCGCGATCGGGGTGGCCTGCTGGCCGCGGTCCTGACCGCCATGGCGGTGGGCACCTACCTCCTCGCCCGCGCCGTCGAGCGCCCGCTGTCCGCCCTGATCCGGCGCACGCGCCTCGTCGGTGCCGGGCAGCTCGACGACCTCCCCGAGCACCCCAGCCGCGGCTCGAGCGAGATCGCGGCGGCCGCCGCCGCCTTCGACGACGTCGTGGGGAACCTCCGGCTGCTCGAGGGCAAGGTCCGGGCGCTGGCGAGCTGCGCCTTCGACGACCCCGTCCTCGACCAGCAGCTCCCCGGTCCCCTCGGCGAGGAGCTGGCCCGATCGGTGCGGGTCCTCTCCGGGTCCATCCACGACCGCAGCGAGCTGCAGGACCGGCTGGCCCACCAGGCCACCCACGACGGCCTGACCGGGCTCCCCAACCGGGTCGCCGCGATCGAGTCGCTCGCCAACCGGATCGCGAGGGGCAGGCGGCGCGGACACCTCGTCGCCGTGGCGTTCATCGACCTCGACGGCTTCACGCGGATCAACGACACGTACGGCCACGACGCCGGCGACGCGGTCCTCCGCTGCGTGGCCGACCGCCTCGGCGAGGCCTCGCGCGACGTCGACGTGGTCGCCCGCCTCGGTGGGGACGAGTACCTCGTCGTCTTCGAGGAGGTCAGCGACGTGCACGCCGCGCTCACCGCCGCGCGCCGCATCGCCGAGCGGGTCGCCGAGCCGATCCGCCACGGGGGCCGCACCCTGCGGGTGGGGGCCAGCATCGGCCTGGCGTTCGCCCAGGACGGCGCCGACGAACCCCTCGAGCTGCTCGCGAAGGCCGAGATCGCCGTGCACCGGGCACGTCTTGCCGACGAGCCGGTCGCCCTCTTCGACGAGGCCCAGCAGGAGGCGCTCCGACGGCGCACGGCCATCGAGGCGGCGCTGCGCGACGAGCTGGCGGCGGGGGGCCCGAACCTCGAGCTGCACTACCAGCCCATCATCCGGGCGGCGGACCAGTCGCTCCGCGGCTTCGAGGCGCTGATCCGGTGGTCTGGCCCGGACGGGGCCCTCATCCCCCCGGCGGAGTTCATCGGCGTCGCCGAGGCCTCGCCGCTGGTCGTCCAGCTCGACCGCTGGGTGCTCACGACGGCGCTGGCGCAGCTGGCGGCGTGGCACCGCCATCCCGCGCTCGCCCACGTCGACCTGTCCGTCAACGTGTCGGGGCGCCACGTCCTCAGCCGGGACTTCGCCCCGCACGTCCGCGACGCCCTGGCGTCCGTCGACGTCTCTCCGGAACGCCTGATCATCGAGGTGACCGAGACGGTCCTGCTGGACGACCTCATCGTCGCCGTCGAGAACCTCGAGGAGGTCCGGGCGATGGGCATCCGCGTGGCCGTCGACGACTTCGGCACCGGCTACACGTCCCTCGCCCACCTGCGCCGTCTGCCGATGGACGAGCTGAAGATCGACCGGTCGTTCCTCAGCGACCTCGGCCAGCCGCAGAACCGCGACCTGGTGCGCACCGTCAACGAGCTCGCCCGCCACGTCGGCGTGCCCACGGTCGCCGAGGGGATCGAGACCGCCGAGCAGTACGCGATCCTGCGGGAGATCGGCTGCGACGACGTGCAGGGCTACCTCTTCGGACGTCCCATGCCGGCAGCCGACACCGCCGGCTGGTGGACGCGCCACCAGGCGGCGGTCCGCGACGACGACGGGGTCCCCGCCCCGACGGCGAGCCGATGACCACGGACCGGCTCGTCCGCGCGGCGGCGTCGCACGGCGCCATCCCGGCCGTGGTCGCGATCAGCGCCGTGGTCGTCGCGGTGCCGTCCGGCCCGCGGCGCGCCGCGGTCGAGGTGGTGCTGTTCCTCGCCTCCGCCGCCGGCATCGCCCTCGGGGTGCGGGCGCACCGCCCGACGCGACCGCTCATGTGGCACGCGCTCACGGCGGCGCTGGTCTGCTTCGGGTTGAGCAGCGGGGCCTGGGGGCTGAGCGAGCTGGGCGTCGCGGGTGCCGCGATCGCCGAGTCGGCCCTCGACATCGGCGGCTACCTCTGCGCCGCGGTGGCCGCCGTCGGGGTCCTCGTGACGCGGCGGGCCGAGGGCGACCGGGAGGTCCGCACCGACCTCGCCGTCGCCGGGGTGGCGCTGGTCGCGCTGGGCGCCCAGTGGGCCACCGCGAGCGGGGTGTCGGACCAGATGGGGTTCGGCGCGGACCAGCTCGGGTTGATGCTGATGAACGTCGCGCTCCTCGTCGTGGTCGCCCAGGCGCTCTTCACCGGGCACGGGAACCGCAGCCTGCAGCTGCTGGTGCTGGCGGTCGGCGTCGAGATGGCCGAGCTCGGCGCGGTCCTGTGGTGGCCCACCGCGGCCGGATCGACGGCGATCGACGCCGTCCCCGTCGCCGCCGCCTGGCTGGCGGTCCTGGCGGCGCTGCACCCGTCGATGGTCGAGGTCGCCACCCCGACCGCGTCGCACACCGCATCCCTCGCCTCGCGGCGGTGGGTCAGCCTCGCGGTCACGCTGGTCGCCAACCCGATCATGGTGTGGCTGTGGGCCATCCAGCACGACGCCGGGACGGCCAGGCTCGACCCGCTGGCGCTCGGCCTCTGCGTCCTCGCGCTGTCGGGCCTCGGGCTCTGGCGGGTCTGGCAGCTGATCATCGAGCGCGAGCGCAGCCGGGCGGCGGTCGAGGCCAGCGAGGCACGACTCCACCTGGTGTTCCAGCACGCCGCCGACGTGATCGCGATCACCGCCTCCGACGGCACCCTGACCTCCGTCAGCCCCGCGGCGGCGGCGGTGCTCGGGCACACCGCGCAGGGCCTGGTGGGGCACCCGGTCGCCGACCTCGCGGTGCCTGAGGACCGGGCGGCGCTGGCCGCCCTGCTGGACGACGACGGCGCTGGCGTGCACGCCGGCGACATCCGCGTGCGCGATGCCCGCGACGCGGTCCGCTGGGTCGAGGTGCGGGTCGCGGACTGCCGGGGGCTGCCCGGCGTCGACGGGCACATCCTGACGATGCGGGAGGTCACCGACCGGCGGGCGGCCGAGGAGCAGCTGACCCGCGCGGCGTTCACCGATCCGCTGACCGGTCTGGCCAACCGCCGGCGGTTCACCGCGGCGCTCGCCGCGCTGCTCGACGCGACGGACGGCCAGGGCGCCGGGCCGGGCGGGCCCGCGGTGCTGTTCTGCGACCTCGACGACTTCAAGGACGTGAACGACCGGTCGGGTCACGCCGCCGGCGACCGGGTGCTCGTGGCCGTCGCCGACCGGTTGCGGCGGGAGGCGGGCGCCGGCGACGGCGGGCACGACTCCGGACCGTCGGCGCCGGTGGTCGCACGCCTCGGCGGCGACGAGTTCGCGATCCTCGTGCCGGCCGTCGCGGATCAGGCTCGGCTCGTCGCGCTGGCCGACCGGCTCCTGGCGGCGGTCGACGAGCCGATCCCGCTCGGGGACGGCACCGCGATCCGCCAGCGCATCAGCCTGGGCGGTGCCGTCGCGGCGCCGGGCGACGCCGTCGAGGACCTGATCCACCACGCCGACCGCGCCATGTACGAGGCCAAGGCGGCCGGGAAGGGCCGGGCGCGGATCGCGCGCCGCCCGGTCGCGAGCACCCGCCGAGCTGGCCTCAGCCGGCGGTGATGACGAGCTTGCCCCGGGCGTGGCCCTCGGCGCTCGCCGTCAGGGCCGCGGCGCCCTCGGCCAGCGGCCAGCGGCCGGTCACGTCGATGCGCAGCGCGCCGGTGTCCACCAGTCGCGACAGCAGCGCGAGGTCCTCGGGCTGGGGGCGGACGAACCAGTAGGTGCCACCCCGCTCGGCGATGGCGGGGTTCGTGATCGACACCGCTCGGGACGGGTCGTCGAGCAGCGCGAGGGACACCTCCGTGGCCTCGTCGGTCCCGACGTAGTCCATGGCCGCGGTCGGCGTGCCGACACCGCCTCCCGACAGCGCGTCGCGGACCCGGTCGGCCAGGCCGTCGCCGTAGGCGACCGGGATCGCCCCGAGGTCGCGCAGGCGGTCGTGACCGGACTCCGACCCGGTCCCGATCACGGTGGCGCCGGCGTGCACGGCCAGCTGGACGGCGAACGACCCCACCCCTCCCCCGGCGTTGTGGATCAGCACCACGTCACCGGGTCCGACGTGGGCGCGGCGGAGGGACTGCAGCGCCGTCAGCCCGGCGAGGGGCAGCGCGGCAGCGGTCTCGAGGTCGACGGTCCGCGGTGCCGGGGCCAGGTGGCGCGGGTGGGCGGCGACCTGCTCGGCGAACGTGCCGACCGCGCCGAGGTGGTCCTTGCGGACGTAGCCGACGACGCGGTCGCCCTCGGCGATCTCGGGCACGGCCGGACCGACGGCGACGACCGTGCCGGCCACGTCCCAGCCGGGGATCAGCGGCAGGTCGAAGGGGAACGCGCCGCGCAGGTGGCCGGCGACGATCTTGTGGTCGACCGGGTTCACCCCCGCGGCGGCGACGTCCACGACGACGGTGTCGGGGGCGGGGGTCGGGTCGTCGACGTCGACGAGCTCGAGCACGTCGGGGTCACCGAACTCGGTCAGGGCGAGGGCGCGCACGTGGTGTGCCTTCCTGTTCTGGGAGCCTGGTCTGGGAGATCTGGTCGGGTCAGTCGGGGATGACGACGGTGTCCGTCGGGCGACCGGAGATCTCGGCGGAGTGCACCTCGAACCCCTCCCACCAGCGGACCTTGGTGGGCTCGAGCCGGGGTGCGGTGCCGCCGGTGGCGATCGTGCCGCTCATCGAGACGCCGGACACCTGGGTGGGCCGGAACCCCGGGTCGCAGTCGACGACGACCGTCGCGACTGTCCCGTCCCCGACGCCGGCGCCCTCGGGCAGCTCGAGGCTGAACCCCGCCCCCCACACCGCGGGCACCAGCCCGATGCCGCCGTCGACCTGGGTGGCGACCGCGACGCGCCGCATGCCCGAGAGGACCCGGCGGATCTCCGGCGGCACCGCCGTCGGCAGCGCCGGTGCGATGCCGCGCGCGACCGGGGGCGGGGTGACGTGCTCGTCGGAGGTGACGGTCACGCGGATCAGGACGCGGTTCGCGGGCCGGAAGCGGGTCGGGACCTTGGGCGCGTCGACGACGTAGCCGAGGATCGACTGGGCGTTCTTCAGCATCAGCGCCGTCTGCGCGGTCGCGAGGAAGCCGGCGTGGACCGTCAGCCCGAGGGGGTCGCCGAGGTGGAACACCCGGGCGTGCCCGCGCAGCAGCCGTCCGTCCTCCCCCTCGGGGGCGGGGACGTACATCGCGCACGTCCCGTCCTCCATCAGCCGCCGCGCCTTCAGCGAGCTGCCGGACGTCGTGAACCAGACGTGCTGTCCGTCCCACCAGAAGGCCATCGGGGTCATCAGGGGTACGGTGCGGCCGGGCCACGCGAGCAGCAGCCGCTTGGCGTCATCCAACAAGCGGTCCATCACCCGACTCTCCCCGACATCCCACGGAGGCACGCATGTCAGAGCCCCAGTTCGTCGCGTTCAACGTCCTGACCGTCCCCGAGCAGGCGCGCGCCACCCTCGAGGAGCGGTTCGCCAACCGGGCCGGCGAGGTCGAGAAGATGGAGGGGTTCCGGCACTTCGAGCTGCTGCGACCCGTCAGCGGGACCGACAGCTACCTCGTGTACACGCGGTGGGACTCGAAGGCGCACTTCGACGCGTGGGTCGAGTCGATGGCCTTCCAGCAGGGTCACGCCCAGGGGGACGGCAAGCCGCCGGCGGCCAGCGGTTCGGAGGTCTGGACCTTCGAGGCGATCCAGATGAAGGATGTCGGCTGATCGGAGGTGATCCCATGTTCCCGGGACTGATGCAGGACGAGCCGCTGACGCTGCGGACCGTCGTCGACCGCGCGAGCTCGTTGTTCGCCACCAAGACCATCACCACGCGCCAGGGCGACGGGTTCGTGACCCAGACCTTCGGCGAGACCGTCCAGCGGGCGCGACGACTGGCCGGTGCGCTGTCCGCCCGCGGGATCGGCGACGGCGACCGGGTCGCGACGTTCGCGATGAACACCGCCCGGCACGTCGAGCTGTACGTCGCCGTGCCGGTGATGGGCGCGGTGCTGCACACCCTGAACCCCCGGCTGGCGCCCGGGCAGATCAGCTACATCGCGAACCACGCGGCGGACCGGATCGTGTTCGCCGACGAGAGCCTCCGCGGCGCCTGGACCGCGGTGGAGGGGCTCGAACCGGTCGACGACGTCATCTGGATGGACGACCAGGGCACCGGCATCGCCGACGGTCTCGACTACGAGGACCTGCTGGCCGAGGCGACCCCGCTGCCCGCGGAGTGGCCGCGCCTCGACGAACGCCAGGCCGCTGCGATGTGCTACACGTCCGGCACCACGGGGAACCCGAAGGGCGTGGTGTACAGCCACCGGTCGGCGACGTTGCACTCCCTCGGGTCGCTGTTCGCCGACACCCTCGCCATCAGCGAGCGGGACGTGGTCATGCCGATCGTCCCGCAGTTCCACGCGAACGCGTGGGGGACGATCTACGCCGCGCTGATGGCCGGCGCGTCCCTCGCCATGCCGTCGCTCCACATGGATCCCGAGTCGATCACCCGGCTGGTGGAGGAGGCGGGCGTGACGATGTCCGCCGCCGTGCCGACGGTCTGGTTCGGCGTGCTCGAGGCCGTGCGGAGCGGACAGATCGACCCCGCGCGGCTGTCGACCCTGGAGCGGATCGCCTGCGGGGGCTCGGCGGTGCCCGAGGGGCTGATGCGCGGCTTCGACGAGCTCGGCATCCGCATCGTCCACGCGTGGGGGATGACCGAGACGTCACCGCTCGGGACCGTCGCCACGGTCAAGTCGACGATCCCGGCGGACGACGAGATGCGCACGCGGCTGACCCAGGGGATCGTCATGCCGCCGCTGCGGGTCCGCGTGGTCACCGAGGACGGCTCGGTCGCGGACTGGGACGGCGAGACGATGGGCGAGCTCGAGATCAGCGGCCCCTGGATCGCCGACGCCTACTACGACCCGGAGCAGCCGGACGGGCGCGGCGGGCAGGAGTCCTTCGCGACCGACCCCGACGGGACCCGGTGGCTGCGGACCGGCGACGTCGCGGTCATCGACGCCGAGGGGTACGTGCGCCTCACCGATCGGATGAAGGACCTGGTGAAGTCCGGCGGCGAGTGGATCTCCACCGTCGACCTCGAGAACCACCTGATCGGCCACCCGAAGGTCGCCGAGGCGGCGGTCATCGCGGTGCCGCACCCGCGGTGGGACGAGCGCCCCGTCGCCTGCGTCGTGAAGGCCGACGAGAGCCTGACCGCCGAGGAGCTGCTCGACCACGCCGCGGAGCGCTTCGCCAAGTGGCAGCTGCCCGACGAGATCATCTTCATCGACGAGGTGCCGAAGACCAGCGTCGGCAAGTTCGACAAGAAGGTCCTGCGGTCCCGCTTCGCCGACCACCAGCTGCCCAGCTGATGGATGCGCTGACCTGCCTGCTCGAGCGGCGGTCGATCCCGCGGCTCGTCTCCCCGGCGCCCGACGACGCCGAGCTCCGCCGGATGCTCGAGGCCGCCGTGGCGGCGCCCGACCACGGCCAGCTGCGGCCGTGGCGCTTCGTGGTGTTCCGTGACGAGGGGTTGGCCGACCTCGGCGCCGTCTTCGCCCAGGCGCACGCCGCACGCGAGCCCGACGCCGACGCCGGGGCGATCGAGAAGACCGCCGCCAAGCCGTTGCGCGCGCCGCTGGTCGTCGCGGTGGTCTGCACGCCGGTCCCGGTCGACGAGGCGTGGAACGCGAAGGCCATCCCGACGTGGGAGCAGACCGCCGCCGTGGCCGCCGCCACCCAGAACCTGTGCCTGGCCGCCCACGCCATGGGCTTCGGCGCGATGTGGCGCACGGGCTGGTTCGGCGACGCACCCGAGGTCCGGACGGCGCTGGGGCTCGCCCCGACCGACCAGGTCGTCGCGTGGGTGTACCTCGGCAGCGTCCCGCAGTCCGCGACCCTGCCGCCCCGTCGGCCCACGGAGCTCGACGACCGGATCACCACGTGGGGGTGAGGGGTCGGTGGGCCTGAGCTGGGCCTACCGGATCGCCGGTGTCGGGCTCGACGAGGTGTCCGACGCGCTGGACGTGGCCGGGATCGAGCCGGCGGGGATCAGCGAGGAGGCCGGCGTCACCACCGCCTGGTTCCCCGAGCGGCTGGCCGGCGACCTGCCCCTCGACGGCCGCTGGGAGGCCGTCGCCGACGAGGACTGGTCCGAGCGCTGGAAGGACGGGCTCGAACCGGTCACGGTCGGCCGGGTGACGGTGACGGTGCCGTGGCTGGCGCCGGAGGGACCGGTCCTCTCCCAGCCGGACCACGTCGTGCTGGTCATCGAGCCGGGCATGGCCTTCGGCACCGGGCACCACGAGACCACCGCGGCGTGCCTGGCCGCCCTGCAGGACCGCGACCTCGTCGGCCGGCGCCTCGTCGACGGGCACGTGGTCGACGTCGGGACGGGGACGGGGGTGCTGGCCCTGGCGGCCCGTGCGCTCGGTGCGGCGTCGGTCACGGCCGTGGACACCGACCCCGAGGCGATCGCGGTCGCCCGGGCGAACCTGGCCGCCCACGGGCTCGAGGGGATCGACCTGCGGGAGGGGTCGACCGAGGCGGTGGACCGTCCCGGCGACGTCGTCGTGGCCAACATCATCACCGACCTGCTGCTGGCGCTCGTGCCCGACCTGGTGGCGCTGGTCGCACCGGGGGGGGTCCTCGTCGCGTCGGGCATCGCCGCGGACCGCGTCGAGGAGGTCCGGGCGACCGTCGCCGCCGCCGGTGTCGAGACCACCCCGCGGGTCGGGCGGGAGTGGGCGGTCCTGGTCGGGCAGCGCTCGGCGTAGCCCACCGGTGCCGTAGGCGGCGACGAGCAGCGGGGCCCGGGAACTGCCAAGGCCCCAGGATCGCTCCTGGGGCCTTGGAGGTCGTGTCGGGCCGCCGCGCCCGACACGGCCGCCGGTGGGGACGAACCGCCGCGTCCGTCCCGTCGGCGTCGGGATGGGTCTCGCGCCCCCTCTACGTTCGCCGTGCGACCGGCGATCTCCTCCCCGACTTCGCGAACCGCACGAGATCTCCCTCAGCCGGGCCGGTCGAGGAAGTCGAGCAGCCCACCGCCGAGGGCTGCCCCGAGCAGCTCGCGGGGGTCGCCCCGCCAGGTGACGTCGACCGTGATGACCTCGCCGCGCGCCAGGGAGCCACCGGCCTCGAGGAGCGGTGCCCCGTCCTCGCCCAGCGGCCCCGCCGTCCGGACCCGGACCGCGGCGGCCACCGCCTCGGCCTGGGTCACCTCCTCGCCGGTCACGAGCACGACCTGGCCGGTCCCCTCCTCCTCGACGGCCGTCAGCGCGGCGACGTCGACCGGTGGCAGGTCCGCGGCCTCGACCACGGGAGCGGGAGGGGAGCCGAGGGCCGGGTGGAGGAGGGCGATGTCGACCGCTGCCAGCACCTCCGGCGGGACCCCAAGACCCTCGCCGCCCCCGATCACGCGGCGGACCTGCGCGTCCCCGCCGACCACGACCCGGTCCCCGCCGACCGCCACCACGGGGACGCCCGCGAACCCCGTCACCCCACCGGTCCGGTGAAGCACCTGCCAGCCGTCGGGAGACGCCACGGGTGCGAAGCCGACGTCTGCGAGCCGATCGGCGACCCCCGCCACGTCACCGAGCACCACCCGGAGGGACGGGGCGGGGGTGCGCGCGGTGACGTCGACGTCATCGACTGCGAGGCCGAGCTGGTCGACGAGCAGGGCGTCGCCCGCCGCTCCCCGCTGGACCAGCAACCCGTCGGCGGCGACGTCGGCGGGCACCGCCGCGACGGCACGGGCGAGGACCCCGCCGTCGGGGGCGGACGTCCCGCAGCCCGCGACGACGGCGACGAGGGACACCCCGAGGACCGCTCGTACGACCGCCTGGCGCGCACGCGCCGCGGCACCCCGGTTCCACACCGCGCCGACGCTAGCATCGGCGCGGTGACCGACCCCGCAGCCGAGACCGTCACGATCGACCTGCACGGGTGGGCGCACGGCGGTGAGGCGGTGGGGCGCCTCCCCGATGGCCGGGCGTGCTTCGTCGCCCGCGCGCTGCCGGGCGAGACCGTCGAGGTCCGCGTCACCGCGGTCCACAAGCGCCACGCAACCGCCCAGCTGGTGAGGGTCGTCACCCCGAGCCCCCACCGGGTCGACCCGCCGTGCCCGCACTACGACCACTGCGGGGGCTGCCAGCTCCAGCACGCCGCCCCCGCCCACCAGCTCGAGCTGAAGGCGCGCGTGCTCGTCGAGCAGCTGCAGCGGATCGGGCGCCAGCCGTCCCCGCCCGTCCGCGGGGTCATCGCGCCCGACGGGGCGTGGCCCGACGGCTACCGGACGTGGGCGCGGATGGCAGTCGACCCCGAGGGGCGGCTGGGGTTCCGCCGCTGGCACTCCCACGAGGTCGAGCCGATCGACCGCTGCCTGCTGCTGACCGACCGGGCCCAGGGCCTGCGGGACGCCCTCGGCGACGGGTGGTCCGGCGCGGCGGAGGTGCAGCTGACCGCCGGCGACGACGCCGACGTCGTCACCGTCACCGCCGATCCCGACGCGCCGGCCGGCCCGGCGGAGCCAGCTCCGGACGGGCCCCACGGCCTGGCGGTCCGACCCTCGCCGCGCGCACCCGCGACCGTCGTCCGCCCGCCCGCGACGGTCCGGGTGTGGGTCGGCGGCCGGACCCTGCAGGCCTCGGCCGGCGCGTTCTTCCAGTCCGGACCGGGCACCGCCGCGGCGCTCGTCGACGCGGTCAAGGCCGTCGCCGACGTGCGGCCGGGCGACTGGGTGCTCGACCTCTACGCCGGGGTGGGTCTCCTCAGCGCCGCCCTGGCCGCCGCAGGTGGCGCGGTCGTGGCGGTCGAGGCCGACGCCGCCGCGGCCGCGGACGCCGAGGTCAACCTCGCAGGGGTCGACGCCGAGGTCCGCCAGGCCACCGTCGAGGCCGCGCTCGGCGACATCGGGGAGGCCGACGTCGTGGTCCTCGACCCGCCACGACGCGGGGCGCGCCCGGACGTGTGCCGGCGGATCGCCTCGCTCGGCGCGCGCCAGATCGTCTACGTCGCCTGCGACCCGGCCGCGCTCGCGAGGGACACCCGGGTCCTCGTGGGGTGCGGGTACGAGCTCGAGTCCGTCGACGGGCTGGACCTGTTCGGCCACACCGCCCACGTCGAGGCGGTCGCGAGCTTCCGACGGGCGGCCTGAGCGTGCGACGCCTGGGCGGGATCGGCCAGACCCTGCTGGCGCTCGTGGTCACCCTGGCGGTCTCCGCCGGGGTGATCGCCTACGCCCAGCCGCAGGTCGTCGTCGGTGAGCCGCTCTCTCGCCGGGCGACCGTCCGCTACGCGGCGAAGCCCGATCCGCCGAAGCTGCGGGCCGCCGCCGCGGCGCTGACCAAGCCCGCCCGCGTGGACCTCGGCGAGGTCCCGGCCCCCATCACCGTCGCCCCCCAGGACGACCCCCTCGCGCTGTCCCTCGCGCTCGTCGTGTCCGAGGCCCTGATCGCATCGGGCAACCCGGGTGCCTCGGCGGTGTCGGTCCTCGACGCCGACGGCCGGGTGCTGGTCGACGTCGGCGCCACCACCCCGCTGATCCCGGCATCGACCGCGAAGCTCGTGACCGCCGCGATGGCCCTGGCGACCTTCGGCCCCGACCACGTGTTCACCACGACGGCCGCCGCGACCGCCGCACCGGGTCAGGGCGGTGTCGTGGCCGGCGACGTGGTGCTGACCGGCGGAGGCGACCCGACGCTCGTCTCGCGGACCTACGTCGAGACCCAGATCGACCCCGAGCGGCCGCAGACGCCGATCGCCGACCTCGCTGACCAGATCGTCGCGGCGGGCGTCACCCGGGTGGAGGGTGCGGTGATCGGCGATCCGGGGTTCCTCGCCGGCGGGCCGTTGGCCGACGGGTGGCCGCCGCGCTACCTCGACGACCTCGACGCGACGGCGATCAGCGGGCTGACCATCGACCAGGGCTTCGAGTTCGTGGACGAGGGGAGCGGGCTCCGCGCCCGCGCCGCCGCGGACCCCGCGGCGGTGGCTGCGGCCGCCCTGGTCGCGGCGCTCGCCGAGCGCGGCGTGGAGGTCGTCGGCGGGTCGCGGTCGGCGCCGGGCGGCGTCTCCGACGCGCCGGCGCACCTGGGCGAGCTGTCCTCCCCGACGCTGATGACGCTGCTCGTCCGCATGGTCCAGGAGAGCGACAACCACATCGCCGACACCGTCTTCCGGGCCGTCGGCCGCCACGCCGCGGGCGCCGGCAGCTTCGACGACGCCGAGGACGTCGCGTCCGAGGTCCTCGCGGCCCTCGAGCTCGACTGGTCCACGACGCGGCTCCGCGACGGGTCGGGCCTGTCGCGGGAGTCGGCGATCCCACCCGCGCTGCTCACCGCGCTGAACTACCGGATGACCAACTCGACCCTCGGGGAGGAGTGGCAGGACCTGATGGCCGTGTCCGGGGTCTCCGGCACGTTGGAGCGGCGTCTCGTCGGGACGATCGCCGAGCTGCGGCTCCGCGGCAAGACCGGCTCGCTGGGCGACGTCCGGTCGATCAGCGGCGCGGTCGTCGGCCCGGACGGCCGACCGCTGTACGTCACGGTCACGAGCAACGCGCTGGCCGAGCCCCAGCTCGACGACGCCCGCCGGCTGCAGGACCTGGTCGTCCTCGGCCTGGCCGCCGAGCTGTACGGGTGCACCGAGATCCCTCCCCCTCCCCCAGCCCCCGACGACCCGCTGGAGCCGGACGAGCTGCCGCCGCTGCCGACCCACACGTGCTCCTGACCCGGGCCGGCTCCGCTATCGTTGGCGGTGCTTAGCCCCAGCAGTCGGATGTACGAGGAGCGTCGACGGTGACCGAGACCGACGAGCTCCTGACCCTGCAGGAGGCCGCCGACGAGCTGAAGGTCCACTACATGACCGCGTACCGGTGGGTGCGCAAGGGGGACCTGGAGGCCTTCAAGGCCGGCGGGCGGCTGCGCGTGCGCCGCGAGGCGCTCGAGGCCTACATCACCGCTCGTCAGGTCGCCACCGGCGTCGGCGCGTCAGAGCACGGCAGCCGTCGGGACTGGCCCCACCACGTGGACCGGCTGTGCGACCTGCTGGTCCGGGGGGAGGCGCAGGAGGCGAACGCGGTCGTCCGGAAGATCATCAGCGACGGCGCCACGGCCGGCGAGGTGTACACGCGCCTGCTGACCCCGTGCCTGCACCACATCGGCGAGCTGTGGGAGCGCGGCGAGGTCAACGTGGCCATCGAGCACCGGGCGACCGAGATCTGCACGGGCATCATGAACCGGCTGTCCGAGCACTTCCGGCGGCGCGGCCCCCGCCGCGGCGTCGCCGTCACCCTGACCGCCCCCGGGGAGGACCACGGCGTCGCGAGCGCGATGATCGCCGACTTCCTGCGCGCCTCCGGCTGGGAGGTGCACCACCTGGGCACGAACGTGCCGATCGACGACCTGCGGCTGTTCCTCGACATCATCCCGGCCCACGTGGTGTGCGTCAGCGCCGGACAGCAGCTGCGGCCCCAGGTCTACGAGGACCTCGCCGCCGCGTGCGCCGGCCGGCAGCTGATCATGGGGGGGCGGGGCACGGACCTGTCGATCGCCGAGCCCCTCGGGATCACCGTCCTCGAGGACCCGATCGCCCTGGTCGAGCACCTCGAGGAGACCGCCTGAGGGACCGGGGCGACACCCTCCCTCAGCCCCCCAGCAGCAGGCCGGCGCCCCCGGCGACCAGGACGACCCCCGCCAGGAGCATCACGATGAACGTGATCGGCCGGGCGGTCCGGTGCCGCGAGTAGCTGGCGCTGCCCGGCGACAGCAGGCCGGCACCGCCGAAGATGAGCAGGACGACCCCGGCGAGCAGCAGCACCGGTCCGTCGAGCAGCACGCGGGCGATCAGGTCCATCCGTGCCAGTCTCACACGGGCGGTGGCAGGCTGGGGACCATGAGCGACGCGCACCTGCCCCAGCCGGACCACACCGCAGAGGCAGCCCGGTCCCTGCCGCGGGCGGGCGGTCCCGTCCAGCGGGTCGCGCCGGACCCCGACAGCCTGTACGTCCGCGCGGGCGGGGAGGCGTTCTTCACCGAGCTGGTCGCGGCGTTCTACCGCCGCGTCGCCGACGACGAGGTGCTGCGGCCGCTCTACCCCGAGGCGGACCTGACCGCCGCCGAGGTGCGGCTGCGGCTGTTCCTGATCCAGTTCTGGGGTGGGCCGTCGACCTACAGCGAGCAGCGGGGTCACCCCCGGCTGCGGATGCGCCACGCGCCGTTCCCCGTGGGCACGGTCCAGATCGAGGCGTGGCTCACGAACATGCGCGGGGCGATCGAGGAGGTCGACCCGCCGCCGGGGATCACCGCCGAGCTGTGGGACTACTTCGCCCGCGCCGCGCCGTTCATGCGGAACGTGGAGGGGTAGGGGGTCAGCTCCCGAGGGCACGGTCCAGGCGGTCGCGGAGGTCGTCGACGGTCCGGCGCAGGTCGGTGACCTCCTCGCGCAGCTCGGCGACCTCGGTCCGCAGCTCGGCGACCGCACCACCCTCCGCCTCGGCCTCCACCGCGACGTCCTCCCGCGCGGGGGGTGGCGGCTCCGGGGTGGCGGCTGACCCGGTCGGCTGGTCGCCACCGCCGAGGAGGTGGCGCCACCGCGCCTCCTTCTGGCCCGGTTGGCGCGGCAGCTCCTCGACCAGCTGGCCGTAGTGGTGGGCCGCGAGCCCGGCGAGGACATCGGCCACCTCGGCGGTGGAGCCGAAGGGGTGCAGGCGCTCGGTGCGCTGCCGGAGCTCGCCGAGGGTCTGGGGGCCGCGCAGGGCGAGCACCGCCAGCACGGCGGTGCCCGGCGTGTCGACCTCGAGGTGGTCGTCGAGCTGGTGGGCGTACCGGGGCGTCGACGAGCGCCGGGCGTAGACGGCGGTGACGAGGGACTGCGCGCTGAGCTCGCGGAGGCCGGTGCTGATCTCCGCCTCGCTGTAGCTGGTGACCGGCTCGCGGTTGGTCGTCTGGTTGGCCGCGGCGGTCAGGGCGTTGACCGACAGGGGGTAGGCCTGCGGGGTCGCGAGCTGCTTCTCGATGAGCGCCCCGATGATCCGGAGGCCGAGGTCGCTCAGCTGGACCGTCATCGGGCGGTGTCCCCCGGACGCACGTCCCCGGGCAGCATCCAGTCGCGCCCCAGCGGGCCGTAGGCGTCACCGGTCGTGCCGAGCACCTGCACGACGCCGAGGTCGCCGCGCTCGAACAGCGCGGCCGACCCGGCCAGGTAGATCCGCCAGACCCGCGCGCGCCGCTCGCCGACGAGCGCCACGGCCTCGTCCCAGCGGGCCTCGAGCCGGCGCAGCCACGCCCGGAGGGTGATCGCGTAGGCCGGGCGCAGCTGCTCGACGTCGCGCACCTCGAAGCCGGCGGCCTCGACCTCCTGCACGGCGCGCCAGGCGGGGCTGAGGCCCCCGTCGGGGAACACGTAGGTGCTGACGAAGCTCGGCGGGCCCGCGGTGTAGTCGGTGTCGCTCATGCGCCTCCCGGTGGTGATGCCGTGGTTGAGGATCCGCCCGCCGTCGGCCAGCAGCGCGCGGAGGGTCGTGAAGTAGCTCGACAGGTTGGACGGCCCGACGTGCTCGAACATCCCGATCGAGGCGATCGCGTCGAAGCGCCCGGTGACGTCGCGGTAGTCCTGCAGGCGCAGCTCGACCAGATCCGACAGCCCGGCATCGGCCACGAGCGCGCGGCCGAGCTCGAGCTGGCGTCCGGACAGCGTGATCCCGACCGCCGAGACCCCGTACTCGCGAGCGGCGTGGATGACGAGGGACCCCCAGCCGCAGCCCACGTCGAGGAGCCGGTCGCCAGGCTGGAGCCGGAGCTTGCGGCAGACGACGTCGAGCTTGCGGCGCTGCGCGGTCTCGAGGTCCTCGTCGGCGTCCAGGACGTACGCGCAGGAGTACACCATCGCCTCGTCGAGGAACAGCCCGAAGAAGTCGTTGCCGACGTCGTAGTGGAACTGCACCGCCTGGCGGTCGCGTGCCGGGGAGTGCGGCCGGCCGCGGAGGCGCGCCCGCTCCTCCCCCTCGGCGTCCGCCCCGGCCGCGGGCAGCCGGAGGACCTCGGGGACCACACGCGCCAGGGCGGCTGCCCCGAGGGACTCGCCGAGCGCCGTCGCGGCGGCCATGGCTGCGACGGCATCGCCCTCGATGTCGATGTGGCCGTCGACGTAGGCCTCCCCAGCGCGGAGGTCCGACGGGGGCAGGAGCGCCCGCACCGCGTCGGGGCCGGTGAGCACCAGGCGGAACGGCGCGTCGGCCGGTCCGAGGGTCGTCTGATCCCACAGGCGGAGCGGCAGGCCGTCCGCGCCCCCGGTCAGCTCGTGGATGCGGCGCACGACCGAGGCAGCTCCCGCACGGTCGACGGGGCGGACCCGGACCGTCCGCAACGGCGTCCCGAGGACGTTGAACGCCCACGCACGTGCGTCGTCCACCAGCTTCGTCACCTCGGAGCCTTTCGCCGGGGTGGCCCTTTCTACCGCTCCCGCCGGCGGGTGCAAGCGCTCAGCCGGTCGCGGTCGGGGCGGCGGCATCGGGGTGCTCCGCCAGGTCTCCCACCGCCTCGAGCCAGTCCCGCTCGGCCTCGCCGAGGGGGGTGGTGGCCGGGCCGCCGGTGGCGATCTCCTCCATGATCGCCTGCCAGTTGGCGGTCGGCTGGAGGCGTGCGAGCAGCGAGTTGACCCCGAACTGGATGCGGTTGAGGAGGATGTACTCGGCCGGCATCGTCAGTCGGCGCAGGGTCGGCTCCATGCCCTGGGAGGGGTCGGTGCTGGCGCTGATCAGTCGGCGGGCGTAGTCCCTCGAGTAGGTCCACTCCCGATCCCCGGCGAGCGGCTCGTACGCGATGGCGAACCACCGCCGGACCCGCTCGAGGTCGATGCCCCTGCGGTCCTCGGGCAGCAGTCCGGCATCCGCCATGGCGCGCTCGACCGCGGACTCGCCGCTCGGGTCGCCGGCGGCGTCGGCCGCCACGGCGCGGTGCAGGGCGCGCAGCCGGGTGCGGGTCTCGGACGAGAACGTGCGGGCCGACCCGAAGTCGATGAACGTGACCGGCCCGGTCCGCGCCGCGTCGGCGGGCGGGAAGATGAAGTTCCCCGGGTGCGGGTCGGCGTTGAAGATCCGGAAGCGGTACAGGGAGGAGAAGGTGAACCGGAAGATGATCTCGCCGAAGCGGTCCCTGGTCGCCTGGTCGTCGTCGGCGAGGACCTCCTCGAAGGTGCGCCCGGGGACGTACTCGGTCACGAGGACCCGCGGCCGGCACCAGTCGTGGAACACGCGGGGGACGCGGATCGCCGGGTGGCCCGCGAACCGGTCGGCGAACGCCTGGGTGTAGGCGGCCTCCTTCTGGTAGTCGAGCTCGTCGCGCAGGCGCTCGCGGACCTCGGCGATCAGCGCCGTGGCGTCGAGGTTCGGGTGGGTGACGCGGAACAGCCCGCGGAGGGCGGTCAGGTTCTGCACGTCGGCCTGCACGGCCTCGGCGATGCCGGGGTGCTGCACCTTCAGCGCCACCTCGGTGCCGTCGGGCAGCGCGGCGGTGTGGACCTGGCCGATGGAGGCGACGGCGAGCGGCTCGCGGTCCCACCGGGCGAACACCTGCTCGGCAGGTGCGCCGTACTGCTCGGCGATCGTGGCCTCGATGGCGTCGGTGTCGGTCGCGGGGGCCTGGTCGAGCAGGGCGTTCAGCCTGGAGCGGTAGATCTCCGTCGTGGCCGGGTCGACGTCGAGGTCCACGAAGGCGAGCATCTGGCCGAGCTTCATGGCCGCGCCCTTCATCGACCCGAGCGTCTCGAACACCGCCTCGGCGATCGCCTCGTGCCCTGCCTCGGCAGCCGCCTCGTCACCGCGGCGCTCCGCCCGACGGGTCGCGACCAGGCCCCTGCCCGCCCGGGCGCCGAGGCGGGCGAGCGACGCGGCCCGTCGGGCGCGACCCCCGAGGCTGGTGCGGTCGGTCATCGCCGCCATCCTCGCCACGGCGGCGACGGGTCAACCGCGGACTGCGCCATGGGCGTCAGTCCTCCGCCCGGTGCGTCGCTAGAGCCCGCCGGACTCGAACGCGTCGAGCACCCCGTCGCGGCCGAGCGCGCCGAAGCGGACGGTCGCCTCGTCGTCGCCGGCGCCGACGAACGCCCAGGCGGGTTGGCTGGGGATGCCGAACTCGGCCCACACGTCCCCGTCGACGTCGGCGATGTGGACCACGTCATCCAGCTCGTGCCGGGCGACGAAGTCCGCCATGGCCTCGACGTCGTCCCGTCCGGCCACGCCGACGATCACCTGGTCCTCGCTGAGCAGTCCCACCACCTGTGCGACCTCGGGAGCCTCCCGGTTGCACGTCGGTCACCAGGGCGCCCAGAACCACAGCATCACGTCCTGGCCGGACACCGACGCGCCGTCGAACGTCCCGCCGTCCACCGTCGGGGCGGTCAGGGCGAGGAGCCCCGTCCCCGTCCCCGTCGTCGGCGACGCCGACGCCGACCCGACGTCACCGGTGGGCGCATCCGCGGGCGTCGCGCAGGCCGCCAGGACGACGGCCATGCAGGCGGCCAGGCAGGCGACCAGGAGGGAGCGACCCATCCGGCGAGCGTACCGCCGTGACCCGCTGCGCGAGGGTCAGCTGAGGATCCCGGACCGGTGGGCGAGCGCGGCGGCGTGCTGGCGCGACGGCACCCCCATCTTGGCGAGGATGTTCGAGACGTGGACGCTGGCGGTCTTCGCCGCGATGAACAGCCGCTCGCCGATCTCGGCGTTGCTGAGCCCCTCGGCGACGAGTCGCAGGACCTCGTGCTCGCGGGCGGTGAGGCCGTACCCGTCGGCGACGTCGTCGCCGGCCAGGAAGCCGCCCCGGCGGCCCAGGGCCTCGGCGGCGTGCACGAGGCGCCGGGCCTCGGCGTCGGTCGCCAACCGCAGGGCGCGCTTCCAGTCGCGCTGCGCCCCTGCCCGGTCGCCGTCGCGCAGTCGCAGCTCAGCCGCGCCGAGCAGGCAGCGGGACCGCTCGACGGGCATCGACAGCTCGGCGAACCCGGTCGCGGCGGCGTCCCAGCGGTCGACGGCGTCGGCCGCGCCGGCCACCTCGGCGAGGAGCGCCGCGAGCTGACGGCGGTCGGCGGCGTGCGGGGCGCTCTCACCCCGTCTGGCGGCTGCGGCCACGGCGTCGCCGAGCACGGCCAGCTCATCCGGCCCCCCGGCGCCCGCCCGGACGGCTTCGGCGCCCTGGACCGCGATCCCGGCGTCGTGGCGCGCCAGGCCGGTTCGCGTCGAGAGGTGGGCCAGCGCAGCGAGCGACAGCGACAGTGCCCGGTCGTGCGCGCCGGTCGCCATCGCCACCTCGCAGGACAGGCGGTCGAGCATGCTGCGGAACTGCGGCTGGGAGGTCCGTCCGAGGTGCCGCTCGGCCGCCAGCGCGCTGTCGGCCGCCTCCTCCACGAGGCCGAGGCGGACCTCCACGGCGCCGAGGGTCATGAGCGCGTGCGCCCCGGTGATGCCGTCGGGCGCGGTGACCGCGTTCTCGGCGGCGAGCTCGTGCGCCTCGGCCAGCCGTCCGAGCGGGACGAGGGCCTCCAGCGCGTTGGAGCGCAGGACGCTGCCGTAGGTCCGCTCGAGGCCGTGGGTGCGAGCCAGCGCGATGCCCCGCTCGGCGACCGCCACGGCCTCGGCGAACCGCCCGTGGACGGTGTGGTGGTCGCTCAGGTTGATGTCGCACCGCAACAGGTAGTCGATCCGCCCGATGTCCTCCGCGAGCGCACGGGCCGAGGCGAACAGCTCGTCGGCCTCGGGAGATCCGGTGCGGCTGCGGATCGACGCGAGGGTGATCATCGCGTACGCCTCGTCGCGCGGGGATCCCGCACGCCGTGCCACCTCGATGGCGCGCAGGGCGCGGGCCTCGGCCTCCTCGACGTGGTCCTCGAGCTCGAGGGCGGTCGCGAACGCCGCCTCGACCCGAGCCCGCGCAGGCGTATCGGCGTCCGGGACGGTCTCCACCGCGAGGCGGTACGCCGCCTCCGCGGCCGTCCAGTCGGCCTTCGAGCCGTGGCCGACCCACATGTGGATCAGACCCGCCCGCTCAGGTTCGGCCTCGGCGTCGAGGTGGGCGAGCGCCTGGTTGGCGAGGGCGATGCCGCGCCGCAGGTCGTACCCGGAGATCGCGCAGATGGCGGCGTGCTTCAGCACCCCGGCGAGGTCGTCGCCGGTCCGCTCCGCGGCGTCCGCCACGTCGGCCCACAGCGCGGCGACCCGCTCGAAGTGGGCTTGGGCGTCGGCGTAGGCCACCACGTCGAGAGCGCGTCGTCCGGCCACGTAGGCGGCCTGGATCTCGAGCTCGGGGCGGTGCGCGGCGCGGTAGTGCCGGGCCAGCCTCGCCGCGTGGGGGCCGCCGGGGCCGCCGTCGGCCGTGAGCACCTCCGCGAGCGCGGCGTGCAGCTCGACGGCCTCGCCGGGGAGGAGGGCGTCCTCGGTCGCCTCCTGCATCAGGGCGTGGCGGAACCGGTAGGTCCCGTCGGCGGTGACGACGACCAGCCGGCTGTCGACCGCCTCGCGCAGGGCCGTGGTGAGGGCCTCGGACGCGAGGCCGGTGACGGCGGCCAGCACCTCGTGGGGCACGTGCTCGCCGGCAGCGGCCATGACCCTGAGGACCTGCTGGGTCGCGGGGTCGCAGCGCTCCACGCGGTCGAGCAGGAGATCGGAGAGCTGGCTCGGCAGGTGGGTGCCGCCGGCCGCCAGCTCGAGGGCGAACAGCGGGTTCCCGGCAGCGCGGTCCAGCACCTCGTCGACCTGGCGCTGGCTGCAGTCCGCCAGGGCCGGGCGGATCAGCTCGGTCATCGGCACCGGCCCCAGGGGTCCGAGCGCCACCGAGGTCGCCCGGGGGGAGCGGTCCAGCGCGGCCAGTAGCGGCCGCACCGGGTGGCGGCGCCCGACCTCGTCGGTGCGGACGGTCAGGACGAGCAGGACGGGCACCGCGGCGAGGTTGCCGACCATGAACTGGATCAGGTCCCGCGTCGCCGGCTCGGAGAAGTGGATGTCCTCGACGCACCAGACCGCCAGGCCGGCGGCGCGCGCGACGCCCTCGACCACGCCGAGGAGGTGCTCGTACAGCTGGGTGTGGCCGACCTCGAGGTCCTGGATCCCGGCAGGGACCTCGGGCCCGCGGCCCGGCTCGTCGTGGCGGCCCAGCTCGGGCACGAGCCGGGAGAGGGTGGACCGGGCCGGGTCGTCCAGGCGCAGGCCGGCCTCCGCGGGCGCCCGCAGGATCGGCCGGAGCGCCTGGACCACGGGCGCGTAGGGGAGCCGGGCGGACCCGAGGTCGAGGCACTCGCCGCGCAGCACGGTCGCCTGGTCGGCCACGGTCGCGCAGAACGCCTCGATCAGCGCCGTCTTGCCCATGCCCGCCTCTCCGGACACGACGGCGACGCGCAGGTCGCCGTCCCGCCGCGCCGCGTCCGCCAGCCGCGCGAGGACGGCCAGCTCGGTGCCGCGGCCGGCGAGCGGTGCGGTGGAGGGGGGCACGGGCTCCATCATGCGGCGATCGCGAGGGCCACTGCCAGGACCAGGCGGCGGGCGGTGCGCGTGCGCCGCACCGGACGGGTCGTGGCGTGGCGCGACGGGCTGCGCCGGTCGGCGACCAGCGTGGAGATCGGCGCCCAGCGGTGCGGGTCGACCGCGGCCGAGCGCTCGAGGTGGACGAGGTGGAGGTAGCTCATGTCGCTCATGTCGCGACTGTCCACCTGAGGTCCCCTCCCCCGCATCCGGCAGGTGCCCGATCTTCGCCGGAGGGGGACCTCAGAGACCGGCCGGACCGAGGGCGAGGCCGGCTGCGGCACCGGCGGTGGCGAGGACGAGGGTGAGGGCGAGGTAGGCGGTGGCCCGTCGTGGGGGGAGGGTGGCGCCCTCGACCGCGACGGTGGAGAAGGTGGTGAGGCCGCCGAGCACGCCGGTGCCCAGGAGGGCGAGGAGCCGGGTGTCGCCGGACAGCCCGAGCAGCAGGCCGAGCGCAGTGCTGCCGAGGGCGTTCGCGGCGAGGGTGCCCCGCGGCCAGTCGCCGTTCCACGCGGCCAGCCGCCACCGGAGGAGGGCGCCGAGGGCGCCCCCGATGGCGATGAGGCCGACGGTCACGACGGGTCGGGGCGGGGTGCGCCCAGCCGCAGCCCGAGCCGGGCGGCACCGACGCCGACGACGGTGAGGACGATCGCGTAGAGCGGTCCGGTGGCGGAGCCGAGGTGGACGGCCTCGACGGCCATCGCCCCGTAGGTGGTGAAGGCCCCGAGCACGCCCGTCCGCCAGAACAGCCCGGCCGCCTCGGTCTGCGGCCGCGCCACGAGCACCCCGAGGGCGACGGCGCCCACGACGTTGACGACCACCACGGCGACGGACACCGGCTCGTCCGGCACGGCGTGGCTGACGGCGTGGCTGACGACGTGGCGCAGCACCGCCCCGCACGCCCCGCCGGCGCCCACGAGCAGCCAGTCGGTCCGAGGGGGTCGCACGCCGACACGCTAGACGACCCCGTACCCTCGTCCGGGTGGAGAGAGGGCTGACCGTCCGTGGCGTGCACCTGCCCGCGGGCGCCTTCGAGTGGCGGTTCACCGGCGCCGGCGGACCGGGTGGCCAGCACGCCAACACCGCCAACACCGCGGTGGAGCTGCGCCTCGACGTCGAGGGGTGCGACGCCCTGCCGGCACGGCTCAAGGACCGCATCCGCGCGCGGCTGGGCAGCCGCATGACGCGGGCCGGCGAGCTGGTCGTGCAGGCCAGCGAGCACCGCTCGCAGCGACGCAACCGGGACGACGCGATGCGCCGCATGGCCGAGCTGCTCGACGAGGGGATCCGACCGCCCGCCAAGCGCCGGACGCCCACCCGGCCGAGCCGCGCGTCGCAGCGCCGCCGGGTCGAGGACAAGCGCCGGCGGGGGGCGCTGAAGGCCCAGCGCCAGGGCCGGGACTGGCCCGACTGACGCATCCGGACGATCCCCGCGAGAACGGCTCCGCGTTGGCTCAAGTGCCCTCCCCCTGCGCCGATGAGAGCGCGTCGACCGACGACGAGCAGCGCAGGAGGACGTCCGCGTGGACGAGATGGACGAGATCATCGAGGAGTTCCTCGTGGAGAGCCACGAGAACCTCGACCGGCTTGATGCGGAGTTCGTTCGCCTCGAGGACGACCCCGACGACGTCGACGTGCTCGCGGGGATCTTCCGCGACATCCACACGATCAAGGGCACGTCGGGCTTCCTCGGCTACGGCAAGCTCGAGTCGGTCGCCCACGTGGGCGAGAACCTGCTGAGCAAGCTCCGCGACGGCGACCTCCGCCTCAACGCCGAGCGGACCAGCGCCCTGCTGGCGATGGTCGACGCGATCCGCCAGATCCTGGCCCGCATCGAGGCGGACCGCGTCGAGGGCGACGGCGACTACGACGCGCTCGTCGCGCGGCTCGAGCGGGTGGCCAGCGACACCGCGGCACCCGCCGTCGAGCCCCCCGCCGTCGTCGAGCCCCCGGTCGTCGAGCACGCGGTCGACGAGCCGCAGGCCGACGAGCCGCAGGCCGACGGGCCCGCACCGGAGGTCGTCGAGACCCAGGTCGCTGAACCGGCGGTCATCGAGGTCGTCGAGCCCCCCGCGGTGGACCACCCGGAGGTCGATGAGCGCTTCAGCGACATCGTCGCGCAGCTGACCGCGATGGGCAGCTCGATCGGCGACTTCCTGAAGCGCGAGGCCGGCGTGTCCGAGGAGGACCTCGCCACCGCCGTCGCCGCCCAGGACCACGGCGACCCCCGCCACATCGGCGAGATCCTCATCGAGCAGGGCGTCATCAGCTCCGAGCAGCTGGTCGCCGCCCTCCGCCACCAGCAGGCCCAGGCCGGCGGGGGCGGCGGTCGGACGGCGGCCGACTCGACCATCCGCGTCGACGTCGACCTCCTCGACCACCTCATGAACCTGGTCGGCGAGCTGGTGCTGGCCCGCAACCAGATCGTGCAGTTCACCGCCGACGGCGCATCGGCCAACCTGCTCGACACCTCCCAGCGCCTGAACCTGATCACGACCGAGCTGCAGGAAGGCGTCATGAAGACGCGCATGCAGCCGATCGGCAACGTCTTCAACAAGTTCCCGCGCGTCGTCCGCGACATCTCCCTCTCCCTCGGCAAGCAGGTCGAGGTGGTCATGGAGGGCAAGGGCACCGAGCTCGACAAGACCATCATCGAGGCCATCAAGGACCCGCTGACCCACATGGTCCGCAACTCGGTGGACCACGGGATCGAGACGCCCGAGGTCCGCGTGGCCGCCGGCAAGCCCGCCGAGGGCGTGCTGCAGCTGCGCGCGTACCACGAGGGCGGCCAGGTCAACATCGAGATCACCGACGACGGCGCCGGGATCGACCCGAAGCGGATCGCCGCGAAGGCCGTCGAGAAGGGCGTCGCCACCGCCGAGCAGGTCGCCCGCATGGGCGACCGCGAGCTGGTCAACCTGATCTTCGCCCCCGGCCTGTCCACCGCGGACTCGGTGTCGAACATCTCCGGCCGCGGCGTCGGCATGGACGTGGTCCGCACCTCGATCGAGCGCATCGGCGGTTCCGTCGACGTCGTCAGCGAGCTGGGGCGCGGCACGACCACCAAGATCAAGATCCCGCTGACCCTCGCGATCATCCCCGCGCTGATCGTGGAGTCCGGTGGCGAGCGCTTCGCGATCCCGCAGGTCAGCCTGCTCGAGCTGGTCCGGCTGGACCCCTCCGACGCGAACGC
This sequence comes from Euzebya sp., assembly GCF_964222135.1. Taxonomy (NCBI): domain Bacteria; kingdom Bacillati; phylum Actinomycetota; class Nitriliruptoria; order Euzebyales; family Euzebyaceae; genus Euzebya; species Euzebya sp. The sequence goes on along the minus strand of NZ_CAXQBR010000065.1, from coordinate 72,395 downwards.
CGGGGTCGAGCACGTGCACGGCGCACCGGTGTACCGGCTGCGCGGTCGGCTCCTGCCGCTCGTGTACCTCGACGAGCAGCTCGACGTCCGCTCCGGCGACGAGGGCCGCACCGAGATCACCAACATCGTGGTGCTGCAGGCCGACGACCAGCAGTTCGGCCTCGTGGTCGAGCGGGTCAGCGACACCGCGGAGATCGTGGTCAAGCCGCTCGGCCAGGTGCTGAAGCACATCCCGACCTACGCCGGCGCCACGATCATGGGCGACGGCCGCGTCGCCCTCATCCTCGACGTGATGGGCATCGCCCAGGGGGCCGGGATCGCCGGGACGCGTCATACGTCGACCACCGTCGAGGACGCGGCGACCGGCGAGGGCAGCGACACCGAGTCCCTGCTGATCTTCGGCCTCGGCGAGCCGGACGCGATGGGCAACGACGCCCGCATGGCCATCCCGCTGACGCAGGTCGCGCGGCTCGAGGAGATCGACCCGTCCCGCATCGAGTACGCGAGCGGGCAAGCCGTCATCCAGTACCGCGACGACATCCTGCCGCTGGTGTGGCTGTCGTCGACCCTCGGCCTGGGCATGCCGGTCATCGACCCCGGCCGCGAGCTGCAGGTGATCGTGTACGAGCGCGGTGCCGGGCAGGTCGGCTTCGTCGTCGAGCGCATCGCCGACGTCGTCCAGGACACCGTCACCATCCGCCGCCCGTCGACCACCGTCGGGGTCAAGGGCTCGGCCATCATCGGCGGCAAGGTCACCGACGTCCTCGACGTCGAGGCCGTCATCGCCGTCGAGGCCCCGGACCTGCTCGCCGACGACGCGCAGCCCACCACCCACGCCGAACTGGCAGAGGCCCTCTGATGACCACGACGACAACGAACAGCTTCCACCCGGCGGAGGGCCGTCCGGCCCCGCCCGCCGGCGCCCGGCAGCTCTGCACCTTCTCCATCGACTCGCTGTTCCTCGGCGTCGACGTCCTGGACGTCCAGGAGGTCATCCGCCAGCACGAGATGACCCGCGTGCCCCTGGCACCGGCGGCGGTCAGCGGGCTGATCAACCTGCGCGGCCAGATCGTCACGGCGATCGACCTCCGCAACCGCCTCGGCCTGCCGCCGAAGGTCGTCAACGGCCCCGAGGACATGCCGCTCAACGTGGTGGTCCGCACGGCCGACGGCGCGGTCAGCCTGCTGGTCGACGAGATCAGCGACGTGATCGAGGTGGGCGAGGACCGGCTGGAGCCGACCCCGCCGACCCTCTCCGCCGCGGGCGCCGAACTCATCGACGGCGTGTACAAGCTCGACGGGCAGCTCCTGCTGGTCCTGAACACCCCCGCGGCGGTCGACGTCGCGTCCCTGACCTCCGTCTGACGACGGAACGGCGCAGACCCTCCCAGGAGAACCCAGTGGCACACGCCCTCGTCATCGACGACTCACGCGCCATGCGCAGCCTCCTCAAGCGCATGGTGACCCAGATGGGCTTCGAGCCCCTCGAGGCCGAGCACGGCCAGGCGGCCCTCGACCAGCTGGACGCCAACGGCCCCTGCGCGATCGCGCTGGTGGACTGGAACATGCCCGTCATGGACGGCCTCGAGTTCGTCCGCACCGCCCGCGGCCGGCGCGATCTCGACCGCATGCGGATCGTCATGGTGACGTCCGAGGCCAGCCCCCGGAACGTCTACGAGGCGATGAAGGCCGGCGCGGACGAGTACGCCATGAAGCCGGTGACCACGGAGATCCTGGCCGACAAGCTCCACCTCCTCGGCGTCGTCACCCCGAGCGACCTCGCCGACGCGCCATGAGCGCCGGCCCGATCAAGGTGATGCTGGTCGACGACTCGTCGATCATCCGGCGACTGCTCGGCCGGGTCCTCGACACCGACCCCCAGATCACCATCGCCGGCCAGGCCGAGAACGGCGTGATGGCCCTCGAGCGCCTCGACGAGATCGATCCCGACATCGTCATCCTCGACATCGAGATGCCGGTGATGAACGGCCTCGAGACCGTCACCCGGCTGCGGCGGCGTCGGCCGACGCTACCGGTCATCATGTTCTCCACCCTGACCGAGAGCGGGGCGGCGGCGACCCTCGAGGCGCTCAGCCGCGGGGCCGACGACTACGTCACGAAGCCGTCCAACACCGGGTCGTTCGACCGGACCGCACTCGAGATCAAGGCCACCCTGGCCCCGAAGATCCACGCGCTGGTCGACCGCCGCCGGGGCCGCCCCCGCCTGCGGTTCGCGACACCTGCGACCCCGGCGGCCCCCGCGGCACCTGCACCGCCGCCGGAGCGCCCCGTCGACCCCGCGACCCGGCGTCCCCTCACCCCGGTCCGCCCGCGCGTCCAGGCCAGGGCGGCGACCACCCCCGCCACCGCCCCGCGCCCCAGCGCCGTCCGCCCCGTCGGACGACCCGAGGTCGTCGTGATCGGCGTGTCGACCGGCGGTCCGAGCGCGCTGGCGTCGGTGATCCCCCAGCTGCCGGCAACCTTCGGCGTGCCGGTCCTCGTCGTCCAGCACATGCCGCCCATCTTCACCCGCCTCCTCGCTGAACGGCTGGACGGCCAGTCCGCCCTGTCGGTCGCCGAGGCCCACGACGGCGCGGTGCCCCAGGCGGGCCAGGTCTGGTTCGCACCCGGCGGCAAGCACATGCGCGTCGTCGAGACCGCGGGCCGGGCGGTCATCCGCCTCGACGAGTCACCGCCCCTGCACTCCTGCCGCCCGGCCGTCGACCCCCTGTTCACCTCCGCGGTGCAGACCTACGGCGGACGCGTGCTGGGTGTCGTGCTCACCGGCATGGGTCGCGACGGGTTCGACGGGGCGGCAGCCATCGGCGCCGCCGGCGGGCAGGTCGTCGTCCAGGACGAGGAGACCAGCACGGTGTGGGGGATGCCGGGCATCGTCGCCGAGGGCGGCCTCGCCCAGCAGGTCCTCGCGCTCGACGAGATCGCGGGTGCCCTCATCACCGCCACAGGAGGCTCGAGTCGGCTGTCGGCTGCTCCTCCCCTCACACGAACCTCCAGGGGTTGAGCCATGACGAACCTGACCACGCCGACCCTCCCGTCCATCGTGGGACTGCCTGGCGCGGCGCCCGCGGCCGCGCTCGTCCCCGCCGACTTCGACTTCGTCCGGACCTTCGTGAAGCGGGAGGCGGCGATCACCCTCGAGGACGGCAAGGAGTACCTGGTCACCTCGCGGTTGACCCCGCTCGTGCAGCGGCACGGCGCCGGCGACCTCGCCGGGCTGATCGGCCGTCTGCGCATGAACCCCGCCTCGGCCCTCGGCCGTGAGGTGGTGGACGCGATGACGACGAACGAGACGTCGTTCTTCCGCGACATCCACCCCTTCGAGAGCCTGCGGACCGACGTGCTGCCGGAGCTGATCCGCGCCCGGGGCGCCCGCCGCTCGCTGCGCATCTGGTGCGGCGCCGCGTCATCGGGCCAGGAGCCCTACACGATCGCGCTGGTGATCAAGGAGCACTTCCCGGAGCTGTCCAGCTGGGACATCCAGATCCTCGGCACCGACATCTCCCCGTCGATGCTCGCGAAGGCCCAGGCCGGGTCGTACTCCCAGCTCGAGGTCAACCGCGGCATGCCCGCGCCGATGCTGGTCAAGTACCTGCAGCGCCACGGCGCCCACTGGGTCCTCCGGGACGACATCAGGAAGATGGTGCGCTACGCGCCGCTGAACCTGGCCCAGCGCTTCCCCGCGACCCTCGGCCGCTTCGACGCGGTGTTCATGCGGAACGTCCTCATCTACTTCGACGTGCCGACGAAGACCTCCATCCTGCGCCAGACCCGCACCCACCTCGCCGACGACGGCTTCCTGATCCTCGGCGGGGCGGAGACCACGGTCGGGGTGGACAACGACTACCGCCGCGTGCTGCTCGGCCGGACCGTCTGGTACCGAGCGGCCTGACCCGCAGCCCGACCTGTGAAGAACGACCTTAGGAGACACCCCGCCATGGAGCTCACCGAAGCGGACATCCACGCCCTCGTCGAGGAGATCTGGGCCTCGTACCTGATGCTGGACGTCGTGCCCGCCCCCGCACCCGGATCGGAGGGCCAGAGCCTGAGCGCCCTGATCCACATCCACGGGTCCTGGGAGGGCACGGTCATCCTGCACTGCACCCGCGCGCTGTCCGAGCAGATCGCCGGCGCGATGTTCGCCGTCGACCCCGGCGAGCTGACGGACGACGAGATCGGCGACGCGGTCGGCGAGATCGTCAACATGCTCGGCGGCAGCGTGAAGTCGCTGGTCGACGGCCCCGCCAGCCTGTCGCTGCCGACGGTGATCGGCGGCGCCCAGTACGTCGTCCAGATCCCCGGCTCGACGGTCCTCAACGAGGTGTGGTTCACCACCGGCGACCAGCCGATGGTGGTGTCCATCCTGCAGCGGGCCTCCGCCGAGATCCCCGCCACCCTGTGACCTGGCCGGCCGGTCCGAGGCGCCTCACGCCTCATCCCGGCCGCGCCGCTGCCGATCAGAACCCGGCCGTCCCGCGACGGCCACGCCACGAGACCCCCAGGAGCAGTAGATGAAGATCGTCGTGTGCGACGACTCGAAGGCCATGCGCATGATCGTCATGCGCATGCTGAAGCAGACCGAGTACGCCGACGCAGAGTTCATCCAGGCCGAGGACGGCCTGCAGGGCGTCGCCGCGGTCAAGGAGCACGAGCCGGAGCTGGTCCTCAGCGACTGGAACATGCCGAACATGAGCGGCATCGACTTCCTCCGCACGCTCCGCGCCGAGGGCATCGGCGTGACCTTCGGGTTCGTGACGTCGGAGTCCACCGCCGAGATGCGCGAGATCGCGATCAAGGCCGGCGCGTCCTTCACCATCGCCAAGCCGTTCACCGCCGAGACGTTCTCCGACGTCATGGCCACGACCCCCCTGTAGCCGTGGACTCGAACGCCGACTTCCCCCTCCCGCTGCAGGAGGCCGTGCGCGACCTGCTCGGCGACCTGCTCAGCCGCGGGTGCGCGGTCGACAAGGCCACCGAGCCCCTCGCGTTCAGCGCCGAGGTGCCGGCCGTGGTCGTCACCTACCGGACCGAGGACGGCGTCATCGCCGGCGTGGTGCTGGCCGACCTGCCCCTCGCGTGCCGCGCCGGCTCGGCCCTGGTGATGATGCCGTCGAACGTGGCCGAGGAGGCGATCGCGTCCGAGGAGCTCGACGGGGACATGCAGGACTGCTTCAACGAGGTCGCCAACGTGCTGGCCCGCCTCCTCAACTCCGCCGACACCCCCCACGTGAAGCTCGACCGGACCTACCGGGTCGGCGAGCTGATCCCCGGCCCCGCCCGCGCCCTGCTGCGCGGTGACCGCTGCCGCCGGCGCGACTACGTCGTGTCCATCGAGGAGTACGGCGAGGGCCGCCTGACGATCATCAGCCGCCAGCGCGCCGCGCTCGCCGCCTAGCACCGTCCCGGCGTAGGCTCGCCCCCTCCGAGGAGGTGCGGGTGGAGCTGACCACGCTGCTGTACGACGTGGCCGACGCGGTGGCCACGATCACGCTGAACCGACCCGAGCGGCTGAACACGATCGTGCCGCCGATGCCGGAGGAGTTCGCGCAGGCGATCACCGCGGCCACGCGCGACGCGGACGTCAAGGTCATCGTCGTCCGCGGCGCCGGCCGGTCGTTCTGCGCCGGCTACGACTTCGGCGGCGGGTTCAGCCACTGGGACGCGCACATGACCACGGACGGGCGTTGGGACCCCGGCAAGGACTTCGCGTTCTCGACCGCGCCGCAGCTCAGCCCGACCCAGCAGTTCATGAGCATGTGGCGGACGCCGAAGCCGGTGATCGTCCAGGTCCACGGCTGGTGCGTCGGCGGCGGGAGCGACACCGCGCTGTGCGGGGACCTGGTCATCGCGTCGGAGGACGCGCGGATCGGCACGCCCTACTCGCGGATGTGGGGGGCGTACCTGTCCGGGATGTGGCTGTACCGGCTGGGGCTCACCCGGGCGAAGGAGTACGCGCTGACCGGCAAGCCCCTCTCGGGCCGCGAGGCCGCCGACGTCGGGCTGATCAACGAGGCGGTCCCCTTCGATCAGCTCGAGGACACCGTGGCGGCGCGGGCCGCGCAGCTCGCGTCCATCCCGTCGTCGCAGCTGGCGGCCATGAAGCTGATCGTGAACCAGGCGTACGAGAACATGGGGCTCGCGAGCACCCAGACCCTCGGCCCGATCCTCGACGGGCTGATGCGCAACACCCCCGACGCCCTCGCGTTCATCGAGCGGGCCGCGACCGAGGGGGTGGGCGCCGTCGTCGCGGACCGCGACGGACCGTTCGCCGACTACAGCCAGGCCCCACCCGACGAGCAACCCGACCCCTCCCACGTCATCGAGCCCTGAGCGGGCGGCGGTCGACGGGACCGGGGTCAGCGGCGCAGGTCCCGCCAGCGCCGCTCGGCACGGCCGAAGGCGTGGCCGAGGGGTTCGTCGACGTCCTCGACGGCCCCGAGGAGCTCCTCGAGCTCGGTGCTCGTCTCCGCCACCTCGTGGGCCGTCGGCATCTTCGACTTCGCCTCGGCGATGGCGTCGACGCAGTCCCGCCACTCCTCGGCGAGCTCCGGCACCTGCCACGCGTCCATCTCCGCGGCGATCGCGTCGAGCTCGTCGGCCAGGAGGTCCAGGCCGACCGGCACCGGGGCCGGGTCGACGCGGCCGACGGGCAGGCAGGACATCAGCGCGCTCCGGGCCTGCTCCAGCCGGTCCACCTGGGCGGCGAAGGCGTCGTGGGCGGGGCGGAGCTCCTCGGGGAGCTGCTTGCGGCGGAAGATCATCCTCAGCCGATTGTGCGACAGCCGCCCGGACCCGCCAAAGCGGCGCCGGCGCACCTCGTAGCATCGGGCCGCATGCCGATCCTCGACCCCGCCGACCTCTCCGAGCGCGAGACGTACTTCCTGATGACCAGCCTGGTCGTCCCGCGGCCGATCGCCTGGGTGGGCACGACCAGCGCAGCGGGCGTGGACAACGTGGCCCCGCACTCCTACTTCAACATGATCTCCTCGGACCCGCCGATCGTGCACTTCACGTCCTCCGGCGAGAAGGACACGCTGGTCAACGTGCGCGCGACCGGGGTGTTCACGATCTCGGTGGTGTCCCGCCCGCTGCTCGAGGCGATGAACGCCACCGCCGCCGACGTGCCGCCGGAGGTGAGCGAGTTCGACCACGTCGACGTCACCGCCGCGCGGGCCGAGACCGTCGACGCGCCGTACGTGGCCGAGTCGCCCGCCACGTTCGAGTGCCGGCTCCGGACGATCCTGTCGATGGGCACCGGCCACATGGTCTTCGGCGACGTCACCCGCGTGCGGGTCGACGACCGCGTCTGGGTCGACGGTCGCGTGGACATCGCCGCACTCGACCCCGTCGGCCGGCTCAGCGGGAGCCAGTACACGATGAGCGAGACGATCATCAAGCGGCCGCGACCGACGTGGCAGGACCTGACGGAGGCGTAGCCGTGCTCGACCTCGACGCCTACACGAGCGACGCCGTCGTCAAGGACGGGCAGACCGTCCACCTGCGGCCGATCCGCCCGGACGACCTCGACGCGATGATGCGGATGTGGGCCCGCCTGTCGCCCGAGACCATCCGGATGCGGTTCTTCGCCCCGCGGAAGATGGACGCAGAGCAGATGCGGCACTTCGTCGAGCTGGACAACGCCAACCGCTTCGCCCTGGTCGCCACGCAGCACGACGAGATCGTCGGCGTCGGGCGCTTCGACCGGCTGCCGGAGGAGCCGGGGACCGCCGAGTTCGCCGTGCTGGTCGAGGACGCGCAGCACGGTCGCGGGCTCGGCACGACGCTGCTGCGCGCGCTGATGGCGCCGGCCCGGGACCTCGGGATCACCCGCTTCCACGGCGACATCCTCAGCGAGAACCGGTCGATGCTCCGCGTGATGCGGGAGGCGGGGTTCGAGCCGTCGATGACGGGCTACGGGGACACGGTCGCCGCGACCTTCACGACGACGCCGACCGAGGCGCTGCTGCGGACGGCCGGCGAGCAGGACCGGCGTGCGGCGACGGCGGCGATCTCGAGCGTCCTGCACCCGCGCAGCGTCGCGGTCGTGGGCGCGAGCCGCGACCGCCACTCCGTCGGCGGGATGGTGCTGGCCAACCTGATCGCCGGTGGCTTCGACGGACCGGTCTTCCCGGTCAACGCGAGCACCGACCACGTGCAGTCGGTCCCCGCCTACCCCGACCTCGCGTCCTGTCCCTCGGTGCCCGAGACGATCTACGTGTGCGTGCCCGCCGCCGCCACCCCGGCGGTGATCGACGAGGCCGGTCGGCTGGGCGTCCGCGCGGCGGTGATCCTGTCGGCCGGCTTCGGCGAGTCCGGTCCAGAGGGTCGAGAGCTCGAGGAGCAGGTCCTCGCCCACGCCCGCTCCCACGGCATGCGCCTGATCGGCCCCAACTGCATGGGGGTGATGAACACCGCCGGGGTGGTCCGGTTGAACGGCAGCCTGAGCCCGATCTTCCCCTCCAGCGGCCGGGTGTCGCTGTCCAGCCAGTCCGGGGCGCTGGGGCTCACGATCCTGGCGGCCGCCGAGCGACTCGACGTCGGGCTCTCGTCGTTCGCGTCGATCGGGAACAAGGCCGACATCTCCTCGAACGACCTGCTGCAGTACTGGGAGTCCGACGACGAGACCGGCGTCATCCTGCTGTACCTCGAGTCCTTCGGGAACCCGCGGAAGTTCGCCCGGCTCGCCCGGCGCATCGGCCGGACCAAGCCCATCGTCGCGGTCAAGTCCGGCCGCAGAGACGAAGGCCCGGTGCGCGCGCTGTTCGAGCAGGCCGGCGTGGTGCGCGTCGGGACCCTCGACCAGATGTTCAACACCGCGAAGCTGCTCGCGAAGCAACCCCTCCCCCGGGGGAACCGGGTGGCGGTCCTGTCCAACGGCGGCGGTCCCGGGGCGCTCGCCGCCGACGCGTGCCTCGCCGGCGGGATGCGCCTGGCCGAGCTCGGCTCGGACACCCGCACCACCGCGGAGGGTGCCGCCGCCTACGACCTCGCCCCCGTGACCGTCCACCCCACCACCGCGCCCGAGGACTACGGCGACGTGCTCCGGGCTCTCGTGGCCGACGACGCCGTCGACTCGGTCATCGCCATCTTCATCCCGCCGGTGACCCTCGACCCCGAGGCCGTGGGCTCCGCGATCGCCGCGGCGACCACCGGGGCGGACAAGCCGGTCGCGGTCGTGTTCATGTCGATGGACACCCCGCCGGACTCGCTGGCCGGCACCGGGATCCCGCTGTACGTGTTCCCCGAGAGCGCCGCCGAGGCGCTGTCCCACGCCACCCGCTACGCCGCCTGGAGGGAGCGGGACCTCGGCCACGTGGTCACGTTCGACGACATCGACGAGACCGCCGCCCGGCGCGTGGCCGACCGGGTGCTCGCCGCCACGTCGGCGACGACCGCACTCGCGGCCGCGGACGCCACCGACCTGCTCACCGCGGTCGGGATCGCCACGGCCCCGAGCCGCGTCGCCGCCGACGCCGAGGAGGCGCGCGCCCACGCCGGGGCACTCGACGGCCCGTTCGTGGTGAAGCCGGCCGCCCCGATCGAGAAGGCCGACCGCGGGTTGGTCCGCCTCGCCCTGCCCGACGCCGACGCGGTCGCCGACGCGGTCACCGAGCTGGACCGCACCCTCCGGGCCGAGGGAGGGGACGACGTGTGCGAGCAGGGCTGGCTGGTCCAGCAGATGATCCCCGACGGCGTCGAGATGGTCGTCGGCGTCCGCCAGGACCCCACCTTCGGACCGATCGTCCTCGCGGGGTTCGGGGGTGCGCTGGTCGAGCTGCTCGGCGACGTGTCGATGCGGATCCACCCGCTGACCGACACCGACGTCGACGACATGCTGCTGCAGCTGAAGGGCTACCCGCTCCTGACGGGGTACAGGGGCAACCCGGCGGTGGACGTCCGCTCCCTGCGGGCCCTGCTGCTGCGCGTCGGCGCCCTCGTCGAAGCCGTCCCCGAGCTCGAGTCGCTCGACCTGAACCCCGTCTTCGTGCGCCGCCACGGCGTCTCCGTCGTCGATGCGCGGATCCGGCTCACCCCCGGTCGGCGGGCGCGGGATCCGCTGCTCGAGTAGCGCGAGGTGGACCCGGGGGCCGCGGGGGCCCAAGATCGTGCGTGCCCGCCTCCCCGACGGGCTTACGCTCGGTCGGTGACGGCCGATTGGATCGGGTAGATGCCCACGACCCTCGACCTCTCCGGCACGATCGCCGTGGGAGACCTCGCCGCCCGCCGGATCACGGCGCTGGCGCGCGTCGTGCTGGCCTTCGGCCTCGTCGCCCTGGCGTCGGTCGACGCCGTCGACCTGCCGTCGTGGTTCGTGTGGGCCGCCGGCCTCGTGTGGCTGCCCGCCACGTCCCTCCTGTGGTTCGCCGAGGAGGGGCCGCCCAGCCAGGTCCGGTCCCTGGTGGCGATCGGGTTGGACCTCGTCGTGCTGACGACCGTGATGTGGATCGCGCCCGCCCACGCGACCACCGCGCTGCTGCTGCTCGTCGCCCTCGCCGGTGCCGTGACGTACCAGGGGGGCGTGCGCCTCGGGGCCACGATGGGCGCTGTCGCGCTGGGCGCCCGGTGGCTGGCCGGCGCGGCCCACCCCGACGCCTCCTTCGACGCGGCGCAGGAGGGCGCGATCGTGGTGGTCGCGATCGCCGTCGTGCTGCTGCTGCAGCGGGCCCTGAACGTCCAGCGCCGCGACGCCCGCAGCGTGCGGGCCTTCGCCGACGCCAGCGAGACGATCATCGCCCGGTCGACCGAGGGCATCGTCCTGACCGACCTCGACGGCGTCGTCCGGCACGCCAACCCCGCCGCAGAGCGCGTGCTGGCCGACGCCGACGGGCGTCCGCTGGTCGGCGCCGGGTGCGAGGAGCGCCTGGCGCTGCGCACGCACTCGGGGCAGCCACTCGACTGCCGCACCGGTTGCGCCCTGGCGGCCCTGTGCGTCGATGACGAGGCGGTCGAGGTGCGCCGCCAGGTGGGCGGGGAGTCCCAGCCGCTGCTGGCCAGCGCCACCGCCATCACCGGGCCGAACGGGCAGACCGCCCACCTCCACAGCTTCCGGGACATCACGCGGCTGAAGCAGGCGGAGGAGGCGAAGACGATGTTCCTCGCCACTGCGTCCCACGAGCTGAAGACCCCGCTGACCGTCATCCGGGGCTACGCCCAGCTGCTGCGCGCCACCACCGACGAGCGCGCCGCCGAGGCCCTCGACGTGATCGACGCCAGGTCGGCGCAGCTCTCGGCCATCATCGACCGGCTGCTCCTCTCGAGCCGCATCGACGCGGGGCGCGTGGAGCTGTCCACCACGACCCACGACGTGTCCGCGCTGCTGCGCGATCGCGTCGCCGAGGTGCAGGCGACCTTCGGCCGGGCGGTGCGCGCAGACGTCGCGGAGGGGTTGCACGCCCGCATCTCCGCCGACGCGTTCATCACGGTGCTCGACCACCTGGTCGACAACGCCGTCAAGTACTCCCCCGACGGACCGCCGGTGGTCGTCCGCGCCGACGCGGTCGAGGGCCGCGTGCTCGTCTCGGTCGCCGACGAGGGCGTGGGCATGACCCCGGAGCAGGTCGCCCACTGCTTCGAGAAGTTCTGGCAGGCCGAGTCGACGGACGTGCGCCGGTTCGGGGGGACCGGCATCGGCCTGTACATCGTCCGGTCCCTGGTCGAGGCGATGGGCGGCCAGGTCACGATCGACTCGACGCTGGGGGTCGGGACGACCGTCACGGTGGCGCTGGTGGCGGCCGCGTCGCCGGACGTGAGCAGACCGCCCGACAGCTCCGGCCGCCACGGCGACCGCGTCGTGCCGCGCGGGTCCGTCGACGAGTTCATGCAGCAGCTCGGGCTCACCTCGGGGACGGGGACGTGACGGTGCTGACGGGCCTGGCGAACCTCGGCCTCGGCCTGGTCTACCTCGGCATCGGGGTGCTGATCGCCATCGACCTCGAGGGGGCGATGCGACGCCGCGGCTACAGCCACTTCGGCGTCGCGTGGCTGTCGATCATGTTCACCTGCGGGGCCCACCACCTGGTCCATGCCACGCACCTCCTCGCGGAGGGCCGTCAGGTCGGCGGGCTGGACCTCCTCGCCACCGCCATCGGCCTGCCCGCCGGGATCGTCTGGGCGGCGCTGCGCGTCGAGGCGTCGCGCGGCGGGCGGGGTGACCGGTTCATCCCCGGCACCCCGACCTGGATGCGCGCCGGCGCGGCCGTGTGCGGCGCCGGGGCCGCCGTCGTGGTGGGGGGGAGCCTGCTCGCCCTCCGCGACCTCCGCTACACCGACCCGCGGCTGCTCCCGAACCTCGTGCTCGTCGCCCTGTACATCGGCATCGGGGCGTACCTGTGGCGCGGGCAGCGCCGCAACCGGCAGGTGTACGGCGGCTGGTCCGCGTCGGGCCTCAGCCTGATGATGATCTTCCCGACCTGCGCGCTGATGCACGGCGTGTACGTCATGTACGCGGCGACCGCCCTGTTCAGCCCCGACTACCACGGGTTGTGGGTCGACTGGATCGGCGTGCCGGCGGGGCTGTACTTCTTCTGGGTGGTCCGAGGGCTCGAGACCGGCACCGTGACGGACTGGAACGAGCGCTTCGAGGCCATCGACGACCTGGCCGAGCCGGCCCGGGCCTGAACCGCCCCGGCCACGACTAGGGTGGCGTGGATGAACGCATTCCTGCGCGCACTGGACGAGCGCGTCCTGATCGTGGACGGCGCGATGGGCGTCTCGCTGCAGGAGCGGGACCTGACCGCCGAGGACTTCGACGGCCTCGAGGGGTGCAACGAGGTCCTGGTCCGCACCCGTCCGGACGTGATCCGCGACCTCCACGACGAGTTCCTCGACGTCGGCTGCGACGCGGTCGAGACCGACAGCTTCGGCGGCGCCCCCTGGGTCCTCGACGAGTACGGGCTCGGTGCGGAGACCGAGGAGCTCAACCGCCTGTCCGCCGTGCTGGCCCGCGAGGCCTGCGACGCCGCCGCCGGCGAGCGGTGGGTCATCGGCTCCATCGGCCCCGGCACCCGGTCCCCGACGCTGTCGCTGACCAGGCCCGCGGACGCCGGCGACTGGATCGACCTCGACGCGATGGTCGCCGGGTACACCCGCCAGGTGCGCGGGCTGCTCGCCGGCGGCGCCGACGTCCTGCTGATCGAGACGGTCTTCGACCTGCTGCAGGCCAAGGCCGCGGTCGCGGCCTGCCACGACGCGATGGGCGCCGAGGGCGTGACCGTGCCGATCATGGTCTCGGTCACGATCGAGCAGGGCATCAACACGATGCTGCTCGGCTCGGAGATCGGCGCGGCCGTGACCGCCCTCGACCCCCTCGGCGTCGACGTGATCGGCATGAACTGCGCCACGGGCCCCGAGGACATGCGCGAGCACGTCCGCCACCTGTCGACGGGCAGCCGCAAGCCGATCTCGATCATCCCGAACGCCGGCATCCCCGAGATGGTCGATGGCGTCACCTGCTACCCGCTCAGCCCGGAGGCCCTCGCCGCCGCCCACGTCGAGTTCGTGTCCGAGCTCGGCGTCCGGATCGTCGGCGGGTGCTGCGGCACCACGCCCGAGCACCTCCGCCACGTCGTGCAGGCCGTCCGCGACCTCACGCCCGCGCCGCGAGACGTCCAGTGGACGCCGGCGCTCTCCTCGCTGTACTCGAGCGTCCCGATCCGCCAGGACCTCAGCGTCCACATCATCGGCGAGCGCCTCAACGCCAACGGCTCGAAGCAGTTCCGCGAGCACCTCCTCGACAGCGACCTCGAGGCCATGCTGTCGATCGCCAAGGCGCAGACCGGGGAGGGCGCCCACTCCCTCGACGTCTGCGTGGACTACGTCGGCCGCGACGGGGTGGCGGACATGACGGCGCTCGTCGACCACCTGGCGACCGCGTCGACCCTCCCCCTCGTCATCGACTCGACCGAGACCGCGGTGGTCGAGGCCGCGCTCAAGCGCCTCGGCGGGCGGTCGGTCATCAACTCGGTCAACCTCGAGGACGGCCGCACCAAGGCCGATGTCCTGCTCCCGCTGGCGAAGCGCTACGGCGCCGCCCTGGTGGCCCTCGCGATCGACGAGGAGGGGCAGGCCCGGACCACGGAGTGGAAGGTCGACGTATGCCGGCGGATCGCCGACATCGCGATCGGCGAGTACGGCCTCGAGCCGTCGGACCTGATCTTCGACTGCCTGACCTTCCCGCTCGGCTCGGGGCAGGAGGACCTCCGCCGCGACGGGATCGCCACCCTCGACGCGATCGAGCAGGTGAAGTCCCTGATCCCCGGCTGCGCCACCACCCTCGGCGTGTCGAACGTGTCGTTCGGCCTGTCGCCCGCCGCCCGCCAGGCCCTCAACAGCGTGTTCCTGCACGAGGCGACGCTGCGCGGGCTCGACACCGCGATCGTCCACGCCTCGAAGATCCTGCCCCTCTCCAAGCTGGACGACGAGGTGCGCACCGTCTGCACCGACCTGGTCTACGACCGACGCGGCCCCGCGGGCATGGACGGGACGGCCGAGGAGGGCTACGACCCCCTCCACCGGCTCATGGCCCTGTTCGAGGGGGTGTCGGCGACGCAGTCGACCAAGGCGTCGTTGGCCGACCTGCCGCTGGACGAGCGCCTGTCCCAGCGCATCATCGACGGCGAGCGGGACGGCCTGGACGCCGACCTGGACGAGGCGATGGCCGCCGGCATCGCCCCCCTCGACATCATCAACACCCACCTGCTGGCCGGCATGAAGGTGGTCGGCGACCGCTTCGGCGCCGGGGAGATGCAGCTGCCGTTCGTCCTGCAGTCCGCCGAGACGATGAAGGCCGCCGTCGCCCACCTCGAACCGCACATGGACGCCGCCGACACCGGCGGCAAGGCGCGGGTGGTGCTGGCCACGGTCAAGGGCGACGTCCACGACATCGGCAAGAACCTCGTCGACATCATCCTGACCAACAACGGCTACGAGGTCCGCAACCTCGGCATCAAGCAGCCGATCGACGCGATCGTGCAGGCCGCGGAGGAGTTCGGCGCCGACGCCATCGGGCTGTCCGGCCTGCTGGTCAAGTCGACGGTGGTGATGCGCGACGACCTCGAGGAGCTCGTCCGCCGCCAGCTCGCCCACTACCCGGTCCTGCTCGGCGGCGCCGCCCTGACACGCGGCTACGTCGAGATCGACCTCCGCGAGCGCTACGACGGGCCGCTCTTCTACTGCAAGGACGCCTTCAGCGGCCTGCAGGTCATGGACCAGGTCGCCCAGCGCAAGGCCGGTGCCGACCTCGGCCCGACGTGGGGTCGAGAGGTCGGCGAGCGGCGCGTCCGCTCGACCGGGCCGTCGGACGTCGAGGGCGCGGACACCGCCGACGTCGTCCGCTCCGACGTCGCCACCGACGTGGACGTCCCCACCCCGCCGTTCTACGGCACCCGGGTCACGCGGGGCATCGGCCTGGACGAGATCGCGGACCACCTGAACACCACCACGCTGTTCCGCAACCAGTGGGGGTTCGACCGAGACCAGGCGGCGGAGGGGGAGGCGGCGCTCCGGCAGGTCCTCGCGAGGGCCCGGGCGGAGGCGCTGCTGGTGCCCGAAGCGGTCCACGGCTACTTCGCCTGCCAGTCCGAGGGGAACGACCTGATCGTCTACGAGGGGCCGGAGTCCGACGGCGTCGCCGCCCGGTTCACCTTCCCGCGGCAGACGCGCGGCCGACGTCTGTGCATCGCGGACTTCTTCCGCTCCGTCGAGTCCGGCGAGCGGGACGTGATCGCCTTCCACGCGGTCACGATGGGCCGGAGGGTCAGCGAGCGGGCCGCCGAGCTGTTCGCCGCCGACGCCTACACCGACTACCTGTACCTGCACGGCATCGGGGTCGAGATGGCCGAGGCGCTGGCCGAGCTGGTCCACAAGCGGATCCGCGCCGAGCTGGGCATCGGCGGTGACGACGCCGACGACGTCGCGGGGCTGTTCAAGCAGGGCTACCGCGGATCGCGGTACTCCTTCGGCTACGCCGCCTGCCCCGACCTCGAGTCCCGCAAGCCGCTCTTCGACCTGCTCGACGCCGGCCGGATCGGCCTCGAGCTGTCCGAGGAGTTCCAGCTGGTCCCCGAGCAGTCGACCGACGCCCTCATCGTCCACCACCCCGAGGCGAAGTACTTCAACGCTCGCTGACGCTCGCGTCGACGACTTCGCACCCTTCCTCAGCGCACCTCCCGGTGCGACGTACTTCAACGCTCGCTGACGCTCGCTGCGCCCCGGCGCGCGTCACTGCTCCGATGGGTCGCGGCCTGGCTGCGATCGTGAGCCACCGGTGACCATCAGGGCGCACTCGTCGATCTCGCGGTGGGCGCGGAGGGTGCGGAGGAAGTCGTCGAGCTCGAGCCAGTGGCCTTCGGTGCCGCCGGCCGCGGTCCACGCCTCCCCGGATCCGGTGGGCTGGCCGGCCTGCAGCGCCCGCTCGGCCAGGCGGCGGAGGATCGACGGGTGGAACCGCTCCACGACGACCTCGTGCTCGGACCACGCCCAGATGGAGCGCGGATCCGAGACCGAGGTGCTCAGGCGGTCCCACTCGAGGCCCAACCCGTGGCACACGGCCTTCCACACCCTGTAGGTCTGCAGCGTGAGGCCGACGTCCAGCCCTCTCATGGCCGGCAGTGTCGCACGTCCGGTGCGTCAGTCCGGGCGGCTGAACGGGGCGACGTCGCCCTCGGGGGCCTGCTCCTCCGACGGTGCGGTGGTCGGCGCCGTCGACGGGTCCTCCGTCGGCGCGGTGGAGGGCTCCTCCGACCCGTCGTCGGAGCGCGAGGACCCGCCGCCCTCGCTCGGGTGGGGGCGTGAGGTCACGACCGGGCCCTCCGACGCACCGCCACCGGTCGTCGGCGACGGGGTCGGCGTCGGCGTCGGCGTGGCGGTCGGGCTGGGCGGGGTGGACGGGCTGGCCGGCGCGTCGCCGTCCGGCGACGACGGGGCCGTCGCGGGTGCCGATGCCCCGGTGCTGGGCGACGCGCTCGGGCTCGGCGAGGAGCTCGGCCGGTCCGACGCGGAGGCGGTCGGCTCTGCGGACGTCGACGACGCGGGGGTGGGCGACGTCGATGCAGCAGCACCCTGGCCACCTGCCGCCGCGACGGCGTCGTCCGCGATGGGGGTGCGGGTCGGCTCGCCCGGCGCCGAGGGGGTCGTGGTCGTGGGGGCGCTGGCGGTCGGCGGGGCCGTCATCGCCTGGCCGACGGCCTCGGTGACCGCCTGCGGCAGGGACAGCTGGGCGATCTCCTCGGAGGTCTGCTGGCGGATCTGCTCGCTGGCGGGCGCGATCTCCGGGGCCGACGCCTCGACCTCCGACAGCGACGTCGAGATGTCGGCGACCAGCGCGGCGATGTGCTCCGGGCGGCTGTCCCCCAGCCTGCGGATCTCCTCGAGCCGGTTGCGGGCGAAGGCCAGCTGCAGCTGCGCACGAGCCTCGGGGTTGCGGGTGAAGATCAGCTGCGCCTGCTCGGTGCCCCGCTTCACGGGGTAGAGGACGTCGCCGGGCAGCGAGCCCTGGCTGGCCGCGAGCGCCACGCCGGAGCTCGAGAGCATCAGGACGAGCACCAGCAGCGGTGCCGCCGCCCGCGGCAGCGCCCGACGTGCGCGGTCGTGGCCCGCGCCCGCCCCCGCACCGACCAGCTCGCCGCTGCGCTCGTCCGCCTCGACCTCCCGGGCGATGCGCTCGGCCTCGGAGTGGATGACCCACAGGTGCCTGGCCGCCGTCTCGACGTCGACCGGCGCCACGTAGGCATCCTCCAGCACCTCGGCGACGGCCGGGGTGCGGTCTCCTCGATCGCTGTGGTCCATGGGCGGCTGGGCGGTGGTCGTGGGGTGGTCTGGGTGGCGGGGACAGCCCTCGGGCTAGGACGTCCCGCGACCGCCCGGCGGTGCGCCCGGCGGCAAATCCCTGGAACTAGTCATCTGGGGGGCGGACGGGTTACCCTCGAGCAACCGGGCGAGGGCGCGCTCCCCCCGGTGCTGGAGGCTGCGGATCGCGCCCTCGGTCTTGCCGAGGATGTCGGCGACCTCGGGGGCGGACAGCTCCGCGACGTAGCGCATCTGCAGCACGGCCCGCTGGTCCTCCGAGAGGTGGGCCATCGCCGCGCGGACCACCCGGCGGCGCTCGTTCCGCAGCGCGATCTCGTCGGGGCCGGCCGCTGGCTCCTCGATGTCGAAGCCGGAGAAGTCGTCGGTGATGTCCTCGCCGCGCCGCTTGACCTTCCTGATGTGGTCGAGCGCGTTGAAGTAGGCAGAGCGGAACAGCCACACCTTGATGGCCGCCGGACCGCCCTGGATGGTGTGCCCCTTCCGGAGCAGCTCGATGAACGTGGCCTCGAGCAGGTCCTCGGCCGTCGCCCGGTCGCGGACGCGGGCGACGAGGTAGCCGAGCAGCCGGTCCGCGAGGTGCACGTAGACCTCGCCGACCGCGTCCGGATCGCCGCGGCGCACGCCCTCGGCGACGTCATCGCTGAACAGCGTCATGCGCCACGACCTCTGCGGAGGGTGGCGGGGGCCTCGCCCCGTGGTTCTGCGACATCTGTCCGGATGGCCAACACCGATCGTGTGCTCCGTGGCGTCGGAGGGACGGGAGATCCGCTCAGCACGTCGACGCCCGAGGGTAACGCGTCCGGCGCGTCGGCGGCGGGTCCACCGTCCACCCATCCGACTGGAGTGCCGTGACCACCTCTGCAGCTGACCGCGCGGCCGCTGGGCCTGCGGCCGACTACACGCCCGTCTCGACGCAGTCCCTGCGCGAGCTCCGCGTGCAGCTGCTGCAGCGCGCGGCCACGACGGCGGCCCGCGCCCGGTCCGCCCGCTCCCGCGGGGACATCCACCAGGCGCAGGCGCTCGAGGCGCGGGCGGCCAAGCTGTACGACGTCGCGCGATCGGTGAACGTGTCCTGACATGACCTCTCTGACTCCGTCGAGGGGTGGTTTGTTCCACACGAGTTGCGATTTGTGATTCTCACCGGGGCGGTGAGAGGTCATGTGGTCTATTCTCCTGTGCAGGGGGGCATGACCACCACCGATCACAGGGAATGCACCACTTCCATGGCGACTGCGGAAGAACTCGTCCGTACCTACCTAACCGCTCTGCGCGATCCTGATTCGTTGAAGGACGATGACGCGATCGAATCGAAGCAGGCCGAGCTCGATGCCGCAGAGGACGTGATCTCGCGGTTGCAACTCCAGGAGGAGCTGAGGAAGCTGTCCGCACCGTCCCTCGAAGCGGTCGAGGAGGACTTCGTCGTCCACGCCAAGTCGTGGGCGGACGAATCCGGCATCAGCGCAGAGGCCTTCGCCGCAGAGGGTGTCCCGACCGCGGTGCTGCGCCGTGCGGGCTTCCAGGTCGGCGGTGGCCGTGGTGGTCGCCGGCAGCGGCGCAGCGCCTCCGGCACCCGTCGGAGCTCCGGCACCCGCGTGACGACGGAGGAGGTCATCGAGTCGATCCCCTCCACGGCGTTCACCGTCAAGCAGCTGCGCGAGATCTCCGGCGCATCCCCGGCCGTGGTCCGCAAGGCCATCTCGGCCGAGCAGGAGGCCGGCCGGCTATCCGACCTCGGACCCGACCCCGACCACAGCGGGCCGGGGCGCGCGCCGACGCTCTACAAGCGGGCCTGACCAGGTCGAGGCGCCGAGGGGGGGCGCCTCGTCCACGTCGACGTGCGACGGCGTCGTGGCGATGCTCCACAGGACGACCGCCGACCCCACGACCGCGGCGGCGCACGCCAGCAGACCCAGCCAGCCGGGTGCGGCGAAGCCGGCGTCGGCGAGCACGGCCGTCGCGGCGGACGGCAGGTCCGGTCCCGACCGCAGCCCCGCGAGCTCGAGGTAGCGCAGCCAGGTGTCGGCGTTGCCCCACAGCAGGCCGGCCACTGCCAGGGGCAGGGCGATCGGCACCGAGGGGATCGCCTGGTCCCGCCACCTGCGGATCCCCGCGGGCGGTTCGATCCGGGGCATCCGGATCACCTCGGCGCCCACGGCCAGGACCAGCCCGAACCCCGCGGCACCCGGCCACAGGTACCGCGCGTGCGGCGCACCGCCACCGCTGACGAACTGGATCATCATGGCGAACAGCGCCGCCCACCACGTGATGAGGAGCGTCCAGGCAGCCACCCGACCCCCGTCGAGGGCGCGCGGGCGCACGCGCGCCCTGGTGGCGAGTGCCGGGATCGACGCGACGACCCGGTGGGTGCCGGCGACGACCGCGCCGATCAGCGCCAGCCCGACCGCCCGGTAGACCGCGAGGATCGTGTCGGGCGGCATCAGCGACCGGGGCAGCGGGGGCAGGCCCTCGTAGCGGTTCCACAGCTGGTAGACGTGGAAGCGGTAGTCGTGGGCTCTGAAGAGGATGTCGGCGAACTCGCCGCGGGGTTCGCGCAGGTGGAGCTCGAACAGCGCCGCAGAGCCCGTGGGATCGCCGTACACGTCGAGGTTGTGGAGGTAGAACCACCCGGCCGCCGCCGCGGCCGCCGCGCCGATCAGCAGGCCTCCCCCGATGCCGCGGAGCCACCGGCGGGCCAGCCCGTTCCTCCCGTGGACGAGGTTGGCGACGCCCCAGGCGAGCCCCGCGAGGACCACCATGACCGCCGAGGGCGCGCGCATCAGCGCCGCCACGGCGGACAGGACCACGAGCCCGAGGAGCCGCCAGCGGCTCGGGCCCCGGCAGAGCACGGCCACGGCCGCGCAGGTCAACGACATGGTCCCCGCGAGGGCGATCCCGTCGGTGTAGGCGGTGCCGGCGACCTGCACGGAGTAGGGCCACAGCCCCGCCAGCGCCGTGGCGCCCACCACCACCCGCGGCCGGTGCGGCAGCACCGTCGCGGCGATGCGACCCACCAGCACCAGCGCCAGGCCGGCGGCGGCCACGTTGGTCAGACGGGCCCACCAGAACCCGTCCAGGGGGTCGCCCTGCGCGATGCCGATCCGCAGCGGCAGGCTGAGGATCGCGTAGCTGCCGGGCGGGTGGTTGGCCGTCCAGATCGACAGCCCCTCCGGCATGCCGGGGATCGGCAGGTCCTCCGGGAACTCGTCGATCCGCGGGATCTCCCCCTCCGCCAGGGCGAGGGCGTAGGCGACGTGCGCGGTCTCGTCCGGCGGGGCGAACGGTGGCGTCGCGTAGGCGTGCAGGGCCCCGGCCGCGAGGAAGACGACCAGGACCGCCAGGACGCCCACCGTCGCCCGTGCGCGCCCGGCCGCGATCTCGTCGGTCGCCGGGCGGTCGGGTCCCCACAGCAGGCGGGCGATCCCCGGACGTGGGCCCGGTGGTCGTCCTGCGTGGTCGCCCGCGGGCGCGACGGCGTCCGCCCGCGTCGGGGCGTCCTGCTCGCCCTCGGAGTCGACCATGACCTGCAGGAGCCTAGAGGGCGTGCGGGGACGGGGCGCGGCGCGGCGGGCGTCGCACCCCGCACCGACGTCAGCCGAGCGCCGCGACGATCGCCGGGTCGAGCCCCTCGTGGGTGGCCATGAAGGCCGTCCGCTCCTCCTTGACCCGTGCCACGGACTGCGCGTACTCGTCGGCGCGGCCGAGGCGCTCGTAGAGGCGCCGGGGCTGGAGGATCTCGATGTCGTCGATGCCCGGCACCTCGGTGGCGATCTCGTAGCCGAAGTCGGGATCGACCTCCCAGGTGATGGTGTCCTCCGCGATGCCCTTCACGATCGCCGAGGAGTGGGGGATCGTGATCTTCTTCGAGCCCTCGACGTCGGCGCCGCCGCCGACGCGACCGGTCGACAGCAGGTAGACGCCGAAGTCGTAGTCCATCGACTCGATCATCTCGACGAGGCGGTTGCCCTGCATGTAGTCGAAGCGCATGAAGAACGGGTTGGTGCCGGGGACGCGCAGGAACTTCCCGGCCTCCGCGGCGCCGCCCGCCGAGGTGCCCTTGGTCTCCCCCAGCATGAAGTAGGCGGCGGCCTGCTCCGGCGACGTCATCCGGGCGACACCCGGGATGATGGACTCGTTCCGGTTGAGGATGAGGAGGAAGCTGGCCTTGCCGAGCTTCCGCGGGTCGTGGTGGGGGATGTTCGCGAGCGAGAAGGTCCCCCTCCCGTTCGCCGTGTAGGAGTCGTCGTGGAAGTCGACGGCGCCGTCGGTCACCTTCACGTTCTCGAGCCAGGAGTCGGGGCTGGTCAGGGCCTTGTGGATCGTCGGCTCGTAGTCGGGGTCGAGACCGATCGTCTTCGCGAAGCAGCCGTCCTCGGTGGAGTACACGTCGCCACCCTCGACCAGCGCGACGATGTCGTCCTGGACCGGCAGGGAGTTGTTCTGCTGCTGGAACGTCGTCGTCGTCTTGCCCGTGCCGGACAGCCCGACGATCAGGGCGACCTTGTCCCCCTCCGCGGTCGGGATGACCTTGGCACCGGAGTGCATGGCCAGCGCCCCCTGGCCGTAGACCCAGTCCATCCACATCCTGAGGCCGCCCATCTTCGACTCGCCGAAGTAGTCGATGTTGAAGACGCGGGTCACCTCGGCCTCGAGGTCGATGGTCACCAACCGCTCGCCCGGGTACCCCTCGGCCGGGCAGTTCGGCGTGTAGATGATCGTGAGCGCGTCCGACTCGTCCCAGTCGGCGTCCTTCTCGAAGTACAGCTGCTGCTGCATCGCGGGGATGTTCGCGGCGCTGCGCTCGATGAAGACGCGCGCCGCACGGCGCATCGGGGAGTTCTCCGGCCCGATGTAGCCCTCGACGAGGATCATGTCCGCCTCGGCGATGTAGGCCTCCTGCCGCGCCACGTTGTCGGCGTACTCCGACGTCGACATGGTCTGGACCTGCGTCGATCCCGGGTCGTCGGTGACCAGGAACGTCGACCCGGCGGACCGGGCGGTCACGCGCGTGGTGACGTTGTAGTTGCCGAACTCGGTCAGCTCGGCGTTCGGCATCTCCGCGACGATGTCGCGGAGCTCGTCCTGCGAGGGGTTGCGAAGCACGGACTTCGCCTGTGGGAGCTCGATGCTCACGGTGTCTCTCCTGGCTGTGGCGACGTGGAAGCCCGAGTGACCTTGTGAACCCGCTCACAAGTACTGCGGGGTGCGCCGGATCGTAGACGACCGGCTCGGCAGGGCCCTAACCCGGCCGGACTAGCCCGAACCGCCCCCGATGCCGGAGGGATCGGATCCGACCCCTCCCCCGCCGGGTGACAGGGCGGGGTCGACCCGCCCCTGGGCGACGAGCTTCTCGAGGACCGCGTTCACGCTGCGCGCCGCCGCCGGGTGGAGGTGGGCCGGCACGTCGGTGTAGACCACCTCGACGATCGCCGGCGTGGACGCCGCCCCGGAGGCGATCGCGTCCAGCACCTGCCGCTCCCGCTCGCGGCGGTGGGCGATGTACTCGGCGACCTTCTCGGCAGGCCGGTCGACCACGTCGCCGTGACCGGGGTAGATGCGCCGGCCGGGCGCGGCGGCCAGCCGGTCCAGGGACCGCATGTAGGCGGACATGTCCCCGTCGGGCCAGTTCACCACCGTCGACCCGCGGCCGAGCACGTGGTCGCCGGTGAGCACGACGTCGGTCTCGACGATCCGCAGGCACAGGTGGTCCGAGGCGTGCCCGGGGGTGTGGACCGCCGCGATCGTGATGCCGCCGATCCGCAGCTCCTCGCCGTCGGCCAGCGGGGTCGCGCCCGGCACCAGGCCCGGGTCGAAGGCCCGCAGGTCCGCACCCCACTCCCCCGCCCAGCCCGCGGCAGCGGAGTGGTCGTGGTGGTGGTGGGTGATCACGACCGCAGCGACCTCCGCGCCGTCGAGCGCGGCCTCGACCGCCCGGCGGTGGTCGGCGTCATCGGGTCCGGGGTCCACGATGGTGACGGCCCCGTGGGCGGGGTCGCCCAGCAGGTAGGTGTTGGTCCCGTCGAGCGT
Organism: Euzebya sp.; assembly: GCF_964222135.1. Lineage (NCBI taxonomy): Bacteria > Bacillati > Actinomycetota > Nitriliruptoria > Euzebyales > Euzebyaceae > Euzebya > Euzebya sp. Next base: position 48,548 of record NZ_CAXQBR010000065.1, on the reverse strand, counting down.
CATCGGGGAGGGGTTCGGCGCCAGCACCAGGCGGGCCACCTCGTCGAGGGTCCGTGGGTCGCTCATCGGGCCGCCCCGTCGGGGTGGCGGGGGTCGTCGGGGAGCACGATCGCCTCGTAGCTGCCGTCGTCGCGCACCAGGATGTGCGGCTGGATGACGTCGACGACCTCCTGGGCGGTCGCGTGGGCGACGACGGCGTCGGGGCTCTCGAAGCCCGCGAGCAGCTCGAGGGTCTTCTCGGTCGGGAAGATGACCTGGGTGCCGTCGTCGTCGAGGGCCTGGCGCGGGGTGAGCCACCGCGACTCGGTCATCTCCACGTTGTCCGCCGCGGCGGTGACCCCGGCGGGCATGCGGGCGACGAAGAAGGAGGTGTCGTAGCGGCGGGGCTCCTGGACGGGGGTGATCCACCGGCTGAGGTAGGTGACCGCGCCGAGGTCGAGGACCAGGTCCTGCTCGCGCAGGAACGCCGGCCAGTCGACGGCCCGGTCGCTTTCGTCGACGGTCCGGTCGTTCAGGGTGCGGCGGACCTCGACGAACGGGGCGGCGGTCACGTCGACGGGTTCGCCGTCCCGGCGGTGGGCGAGCAGCACGCCGGCCTCCTCGAAGGTCTCCCGCACGGCCGCGACGTGCAGCGCCAGGACGTCGGCGGCCGGCAGGTCGAACCGGCCGGCCAGCACCTCGGGGTCGATCCCCGACCAGAGGGCGTCGTCGAGGTCGGCGTCGGCCGCGTCCACCACCCCGCCGGGGAAGACCCAGGCGCTGGCGGCGAACCCGGACCGCGCGTGCCGGCGCAGCAGCAGGACCTCGAAGGGTGGGGTGTCGGCCTCGCGCATGAGCACGATCGTGGCGGCGGGACGGGGGCTCGGTCCTTCGGGCGGCGCGGCGGACATGGCCGTGATCCTAGTGAGCCCCGGCTGCGCGGGTGGCCGTGTGCGATCCTGCGGGCGATGGACGCCAACCCGTTCGCCGCCCTGCCGCGCACCGACGACCTGCTGGACCGGGCGCAGGACCTGCGGGAGACGTACGGGTACGACGACGTGAAGACGGCGCTCGGCCGCGGGCTCGACGCGGCGCGGGCGGCGATCGCGGACGGCGGGCTCGCCGACGCCGACGACGTGGAGGGGTGGGTGCTCGCGACGGCCTCGACCGATCTCGCCGCGCGCCGACGGGGCGGTCCCCGTCGGGTCGTCAACGCCGCCGGCGTCGTCGTGCACACCAACCTCGGTCGGGCCCCGCTCAGCGCGGAGGCCGTCGCGGCGGTCGTGGGCGCGACCGGGTGGTGCGACCTCGAGTACGACCTCGCGGACGGTCGTCGGGGGTCCCGCGGCGCGCACGTCGACGGGCTGCTGGCCGACCTCGTCGGCGCCGAGGACGCGATGGTGGTGAACAACTGCGCCGCGGCGCTGGTGCTGGTCCTGTCGGTGCTGGCCGCCGGGCGGCAGGTGCCCGTGAGCAGGGGGCAGCTGGTCGAGATCGGGGGGTCGTTCCGCCTGCCGGAGATCATGGCGGCCTCCGGCGCGCGCCTCCTCGAGGTGGGGACCACGAACCGGACCCGCGCGGCGGACTACGAGGCCGGCGACGACGTGGCGCTGCTGCTGACCGTCCACCCCTCCAACTTCACCCAGTCCGGGTTCGTCGCCAGCCCCGACCTGCCAGCGGTCGCGAAGGTGGCCCGGCGCCGGGGTGTGCCGCTGGTCCACGACGCCGGGTCGGGGTTGCCGCGGGACGCCGAGGGGCCCCTGGCCGGGGAGCTGAGCATGGCGGCCGCCCTGGCCCGCGGCGCGGACCTGGTGCTCGCCAGCGGCGACAAGCTGCTCGGCGGGCCGCAGGCCGGCCTCATCGCGGGGCGGGCGGACCTGGTCGCGCGGCTCCGCACCGCCCCGCTCTCGCGGGCGCTGCGGGTGGACAAGCTGCGACTGGCCGCCCTCAACGCGACGCTGCGCGCCCACCTCCGCGGCGAGCCGTCGACCGTGGCCGCGGTCCTCGCCCCCGACGGGTCGCTCGAGGACCGCTGCCGAGCGCTCGCCACGTCGGTCGGGGGGGAGGTCGTCGAGGCGACCACGATGGTCGGCGGCGGGAGCGCACCGGGGGTGGGCGTGGCCTCCCCGGTCGTCTCGGTCCCAGGCGGCCGCGCCGTCGCCGAGGCCCTGCGGCGCCACGACCCGCCGATCATCGGCCGGGTGGTCGACGACCGGGTGCTCCTCGACCTCCGCACGGTCGATCCCGTCGACGACGACACGATCATCCGGGCGCTGGGCAGGGCCTGAGGGCGCGACGGGCCGGGCCCACCCCACATGGCAATTCATGTGACTTTGTGTCACCTCCACCGGAACTGAGTTCAGCGCTCGTACCCTCAGCGTCATGCGCCGCACCGCTGTCACGGTCTGGGTGCTGGTGTGGGGGCTCGTCGCCGTGGTGGGATCGTCCCCCGCGCTGGGGGCCACGGACCGGAACGCCGTGATCGAGCTGACCTTCCCCGTCGCCGGACCCGTCACGTACACCGACACCTACGACGCGAACCGCGACGGCGGCCGTCGGCGGCACCAGGCCACCGACGTCTTCGGGGTCAAGGGGCAACCGGTCCTGGCCTCGGTCGCGGGGACGATCTGCTTCGCCCCCGGCATCGACGAGCCGATGCCGAGCTACGGGTACATGCTGCGGATCTGCCGAGGCGACGAGGTGCACTCCTTCATCCACCTCGACAACGACACGCCCGGGACCGACGACGGGCGGGGTGGGCACCGCGCGGCCTACGCACCCGGGATCCGCGAGGGCGTGGCGGTCGCGCGAGGCCAGGTGATCGGCTACCTCGGCGACTCGGGGAACGCCGAGGACACCCCGCCGCACCTCCACTACGCCATCCACGACGGGTCGCTCGTCGACCCCGCGCTGACGCGTGCCCCGTGGCGCCAGCACCAGCGCAACCCCTACCCGAGCCTGGTCGCCGCCCAGCGGCGCGGGGACGTGGTCGCCGGCGCCATGCGGGCGGGTCACCGAGGTCCGGAGGTCCGGGCGTGGCAGCAGGACCTCAACGCGGCGATCGCGGCCGGGCTCACCGTGGACGGCGACTTCGGGCCGGCGACGGACTCCGCGACCCGCCGCTTCCAGCGCGACCGCGGTCTGGCCGTCGACGGGGTGGTCGGGCCGGCCACGCGGGGGGCGATGGCCGACGTGCTGTCCGACCTCGGCCGCAGACCGGCCACGCCGGCCGGCCGTGTCGGCACGGGCTTCCCGGGACGGCTGCTCCGGCTGACCGACCCGCCGTTGCGGGGGGACGACGTCCGCGCGTGGCAGCAGCGCATGCGCGACCGGGGGTGGCGCGGCGCCGACGGCGCGGCGCTGGCCGTGGACGGCATCTTCGGACCGGACTCAGACCGGGCCGCGCGGTTGTTCCAGCAGGAGCGGGGGCTCGGCGTCGACGGCGTGGTCGGACCGGCGACGTGGACGGCCGCGTTCGGGTCCTGACGCGAGGGACCGCTCACGTGGGTGCGGTCCCCGCCCGTGGCGCATGGCGGCGCACCCACTGCGAACGCCGCGCGCTCACGTGGGTGCGGTCGCCGCCCGTGGAGCATGGCGGCGCACCCACTGCGAGCGGGCGGACTACCCTTCGCGGCCACATGACCGACCACGCCGGCGCGCGCGACCTCCCCGTCCGGGTGGTGTGCACCGCGGGCCACGTCGACCACGGCAAGTCGACCCTCGTCGCCGCGCTGACCGGCACCGACCCCGACCGGCTGGCCGAGGAGAAGCGGCGGGGCCTGACCATCGACCTCGGGTTCGCCTGGACCGAGGTCGGCGACGTGCGGGTGGCCTTCGTGGACCTGCCCGGCCACGAGCGGTTCGTCCCGAACATGCTCGCCGGCGCCGGACCGGTCCAGATCGCCCTGCTCGTGGTCGCCGCGGACGAGGGGTGGATGCCCCAGAGCGCCGAGCACCTGGACATCCTCCGGCTCCTCGACGTCCGCCACGGCGTGGTCGCCGTCACCCGGACCGACCTGGTGGACGACGAGACCGCGGAGCTCGCCATCGAGCTGACCCGCGACGAGCTCGCCGGCAGCGGCTTGGCGGACGCGCCGATCGTGGCGGTGTCCGCGGCGACCGGGGCGGGTCTCGACGACCTGCGCCGCGCCCTCTCCGACGTCATCGTCGCCGCCCCCGCACCCGCGGACCGTGGGCGCCCACGGCTGTGGATCGACCGCGGGTTCACGATCCGAGGAGCCGGCACGGTCGTCACCGGCACGCTGACCGGCGGCGGGCTCGCGGTCGGGGACGTCCTCGCGATCTGGCCTGACGGGCCCGAGGCGCGGGTGCGGGGCCTGCAGGTCCTCGGCGCGGACGTCGCCCACGCCCCGCCCGGCTGCCGAGTCGCGGTGAACCTCGCCGGCGTCGACCTCGACGACGTCCCCCGGGGGGCCATGCTCGGCCGGCCGTCGCAGTGGACCGCCACCACGACCGTCGACGCGTGGTGCCGGACCGTGGGCGACCGGCCGCTCAGCCGGCGCGGCGCGTGGAAGCTGCACGTCGGCACCGCGGCCGTCCCCGTCCGCCCCTACCCCGTCGGCGGTGAGGACCTCGTCGGCGAGGGGCCGGTCCGACTCGAGCTGGCCGAGCGGCTGGCGCTCGCCGCCGGCGACCGGGTGGTGCTGCGCGACGCTGGCTCCGGCGGCACCGGCGCCGGCGGCCAGGTCATCCACCCCGACCCCGGTCCCCGCCCGCGCGGACGGGCCCGGCGTGACGCCGCGGTGGCGCGGCTCACGGCCCTCGCGGCGGCGACCGACCCGGTCACCCGCCTCGAGGCCCTCGTCGCCCACGACGACGAGGTCGCCGCCGAGCGCGCCCTGGCGCTGGCCGACGCGGGACCTGACGACCTCGCAGCCGCCGACCTGGTGACGGCTGGCGCCCACGTGCTGGCTCCGACGCGCTGGCAGGTCCTGGCCGACCTGGCCGTGGGGGCGGTGCGGGGCGAGCACGACCGCCGCCCAGCGCGCAGCGCCGTCGACCGGTCCGTGCCACGGGCGCTGCTCGCCTCCGCCGGCGCCGACCCGGCGGCCGTCGACGGGATCCTCGACCGGCTGGTGGCGACCGGCCGGCTCGAGAGCCTGCCCGGCGGCCTGCGCGTCCCGGGGCACGAGGCGCGGCTGACCGTGGCCCAGCAGACGGCGCGGACCGACCTGCTCGAACTGCTCGACGGCGCGGGGGTGGCGCCGCCGGAGCTCACCGAGGCGGCCGCGCGGACGCGCGCGGACCAGGACCTGGTCGATGCGCTCGTGCGCGCGGGCCAGCTCGTCCCCCTCCCCGGCGTCGGTCGTGCCCTCAGCCGGACCGCGCTCGACGGGGCCGTCGCCACCCTCCGCCGGTTGCAGGACCAGCAGGGGCCGTTCACGGCCTCACAGGCCCGCGAGGCCTGGGGCACCTCCCGCAAGCACGCGCTGCCGCTGCTCGAGCTCACCGACGCGCTGGGCCTGACGGAGCGCGACGGCGACCACCGGGTCGTGATCGACCGCGGCTAGCCCTCGACCTGGGCGACGGCCTCGACCTCGACCGGCACGCCGAGGGGCAGGACCGCGACCCCGACCGCAGATCGCGCGTGGCTGCCGCACCCCTCACCGAGGACCTGGGCGAACAGCTCGGAGGCGCCGTTGGCGACGAGGTGCTGGTCGGTGAACTCCGGCGCGCTGGCGACGAAGACGGTGATCTTCACGAGCTTGGTGATGAACGTCAGCTCGCCCACGGCCGCCTTGAGCTGGGCGAGCACGTTCACCGCGCACTCGCGGGCGGCGTCCTGCCCCTGGGCGAGGGACACGTCCTCACCCAGCCGGCCGGTGATGGTCGGGCTCCCCCCGCGCACCGGGATCTGCCCGGCAGTGAAGACGAGGTCGCCGCTGCGGCGCCACGGCACGTAGGCCGCTGCCGGGGCGGGGGCCTCCGGCAGCTCGATGCCGGCGTCGGCGAGGCGCTGCTCGGGCGTGGACACGGCGCTAGCCCTCGAGGGGCCGCTTGAAGTACGCGACGGGCTGGGCGGGGTTGGTCGTGACGACCGCCACGAGCTCCCACCCGTCCTCGCCGAAGTTGTTCAGGATCTCCTGGAGGGCGTGATCCAACAGGGGCGCGGTGAAGTACTCCCACTTCTGCATGTGGGGGACACTAGCGGCTGGCGCCGCGATGGTCAGGCCGGGATGCGCGCCTTGCCGAGGAGCATCTGCTTGCGCTCACCCTCGGCGTGACCGCCCCAGACGCCGTGGGGTTCGCGGGTGCTGAGCGCCCAGTCGAGGCACTCGGCGCGGACCGGGCACTCGTTGCAGACGGCCTTCGCCCGACGTTCGCGGGCCTCTCGTTCCGGCTTGTGCTCGAAGTGCGCGGGGGGGAAGAAGATCGAGGAGTCGACGGCGCGGCAGAGCCCGTGTGCCTGCCACGACGTCGGAGGAGCTCCTGCGAGCAACGGCAGTGTGGCCATGTTCTTGGCGATCTCCGTGCAGATCGGGGTCGTGCGGTTGTGCTACCGGGCGGAGGCTACGTGCGATGTGCGCACAACGGAAGGGCCAATTGGCACGCGGCAGCCATGGCGGACCCCGCGTCGGCTCAGCGCTCGAGGTCGCCGAACGCCGCCTTGAACGGCCCGAGCAGCTCGATCGGGAACGGCAGCACCAGGGTGGAGTTCTTCTCCGCCGCCACCTCCGTCACGGTCTGGAGGACGCGGAGCTGGTAGGCCACGGGGTTCTGGGAGATGACCGCCGCGGCGTCCGACAGCTTCTGGGAGGCCTGGAACTCCCCCTCCGCGGAGATGATCTTCGCGCGCCGGTCGCGCTCCGCCTCGGCCTGGCGGGCGATCGCCCGCTGCATCTCCGGGGGGAGGGTCACGTCCTTGATCTCGACCAGGGTGACCTTGACGCCCCACGGCTCGGTCAGCTCGTCGACGATGCGCTGGATCTCGGCGTTCAGGCGGTCCCGCTCGCTGAGGAGCTCGTCGAGCTCGGCGGTGCCGCACACCGACCGCAGGGTGGTCTGGCTGACCTGGCTGGTGGCGAACAGGTAGTTCTGGATGTTGATGACCGCGCGGACCGGCTCGACGACGTTGAAGTAGGCGACCGCGTCGACCCTGACGGTGACGTTGTCCCGCGTGATGATCTCCTGGGAGGGGACGTTCACCGTCACCGTCTGCAGGTTGACCTTCACCATCTTGTCGATGATCGGGATGATGAAGAACAGGCCGGGGCCCTTGGCGCCGGACACCACGCGGCCGAGGCGGAAGATGACGCCCCGCTCGTACTCCTGCACGACCTTGACCGACTGGAACAGCAGGATCGTGCCGACGGCGGCGATGACGATCAAGAACGCGGCGAGCGCTTCCACTTCGGCCTCCGAGGTCGGTGCACGGCGGGTGCCCGATCAGCCTAGATCAGCCCCAGCGCCCCTGGACGACCCAGCACCCCCGGACGACTCAGCACCCCTGGACGACGAGCCCGGGTGCGGCGGCCTCCGATTCGTTCCCCCGCCGGTCGACGGCCGAGATCGTGAGGCCGACCTCCCCCGGCGCGGTGAAGGGCCCCAGCACGCCGACGTAGCGCCCCGGCTGGTCCGGGTCCGCGGCCAGGGCGGTCTGGGCCTGGGCGTCGGGCGCCGGTCCCGTGGCGACCACGACGACCTCGTCGAGCGGACTGGGGTCCGCCACCTCGACGGCGATCTCGGTCTGGGTGACCGGACACCCCTGGACCTGCAGCGCGGTGGTGGCGATCTGGACGTTCTCGAGCACGGGGGGTTCGTTGACCGCGGTGGTCACGTCCACCACCATCCGGCCCCCCGGTGACCCGTCCCACTGGATGACGACGCGCCCGGTGTAGTCCCCCTCCGCGAGTCCGTCGGCCTGGGCGATCTCGAGCTCCGCGGCAGCGCCGGGATCCAGGCTGCCCTGCACGGGCTCGATCATGAGCCACCCGGGCGACGTGATGACCTGGTACTCCACAGCCGTGCCGCCCGAGTTGGCCACGCGGAGTGCCGCGACGGCGCCCGCGGGGACCTCGACGGGGCCGGCGGGACCGGTCAGGCTGCCCGGCGGGGGCGGGCTGGAGGGCACGGCGCTGGTCGTCGTCGCGGGTGCGGCCGCGGAGGACGTCGACCCCTCAGGTCCGTCGTCCGCACCCGCCGTGGCCGCGGGGATCGCGGGCGCGTCCAGGTCCGACGCCATCGCAGCGGTCTGCGGACCGGTGACGACCGCCTCGGTCGGCGGGTCGGCGGCCAGGACGAGGCGGAAGATCGACGCGGCGACGACCAACCCGAAGGCGACGCCGAGGGCGATGGCGAGGTGCCGGGGGATCCCGGGCCGCGAGCCGCTCACGCGACCGGCGCGGGAGGCGGGACGTCGCCAGCCGGGCCGCTCGTCCTCCACCACCGTCGTCTCGGCACCCTCCGCCGCCGCGAGGCCGGCGGTGGGGGTCGAGGTCGGCCCTGGCGTCGCTGGCGGCGGCGCGGCAGGCGTCGCAGCCCCGCCCTCGGGCTGGTCAGGTCCGGGTGCGGACGCGGGCACGGTGGGTGGTGGGACGGTCGCGTGGGTGGTCGGCGGGACCGTCTCGTCCAATCCGGTGGCGGCCGCGGGGACGTCCCCGAGCGCCTCGGCCAGCGCGAGCCGGTCCGCCACGGCCGCCCGCAAGCCGGCCGGCGCGGGGACCAGGGGGATCGACTGCAGCAGCTGGAGGGGCGCGGTGCGGTCGTCGTCCCACAGCTCGGCGCAGGTCGTCTCGAGCTCGGTGGCGCGTCGCCGCACGAGCGGCGAGAAGGTGCCGTCCCAGCGCGCCCGGAGCGCGTCGAGCTCGGGGTGGTCCGCCCCGCAGTCGGTGACCAGCACGAGGAGCGCGCGGATCTGGGTGCTGACCCGCTCGAGCGTGCCGGGCAGCAGGACCTCGACCGCGCCGCTCGAGACGCCCAGCGCGTCGGCGAGCTCGGCCCCCTCGAGCCCGTGGCGCAGGTGGAGGGTCACCAGCGCTTGGTCCCGCTCGGTGAACGCCGCCGTGGCGGTCCAGACCAGCCCGGCCAGGTCGGCCGGGGTGTGCGCGTCGGGCAGGTCGTCGACCTCGACGACGCGGTCCTCCGCGGGTCGACGGCCGCGGCTGTGCAGCAGGGCGAACGCCTCGGTCCGGGCCTGGGCGTACATCCACGCCCGGACGTCCTCGGCGTCGTCGAAGCTCCGCCGCTGGGTCGCGGTCATCACGATCACGTCGCGCGTGATGGCGGCCGCCGGCGCCGGGTCCCGGGTCAGGAAGAAGACCAGGTCGTGGACCCGGTCGGCGAAGCGGTCGAAGAGCGCCAGGCCACCCGCCGTCGCCGACGTCCGCAGGTCACGGAGCAGGTCGACGGTGTCGGGGCGGGGGCCGGGCTCCGTCACGTGATCGATGGACATCAGTGCGAGACGTCAGCCTCATCGTCCACGGGCGAGACGTCCAGGGTCAGTTTGTCGTTGAGGCCGAGGACGCGGACCCGGGTGCCGGTCTTGACCCGACCGGCCTCCTCCGGCGCGCGGGCCCGCCACAGGGCCCCGCCCACGAAGATGTGCCCCTCGGGGTTGAGCACGGACCGGACCACGCCGACCTTCCCCTCGACGTGCTCGGCGCCGAGCTGGGCGGTGTTGCCCTGGGCACGCAGGACGGTGGTCATGACGATGACGAAGAAGAACGTCGCCGAGAGCGTGCCGACGATCACCAGCCAGAGCGGTGGCGCGAGCTCCGGCACCGCCCACATCCACCACGAGCCGGCCCCCAGCAGCAGGGTGCCGACGGCCGTGGGCCAGCTCAGCCCCGCGACGGCGAGGTCGTAGGCCAACAGCAGCAACCCGACGATCGCCACCACCACCCACAGCGGGGCGAACGGGAGCGGGACCAGCGAGTACACGCCCAGGCCGAGCAGGCCGATCGCGGAGAACCCCGCCACGCCGAACCCGGGCTGGAAGATCTCGAAGGCGAGGGTCAGCAGGCCGACGAGCAGGAGGAGGTAGGCGAGGGTGGGGCTGGCCGCCGTGTGCAGGATGCGCACCAGCAGGTTCGCGTTGACGAAGCGGACGTTGGCGGTGACCGGGTCGACGTCCAGGGGGGTCGGGCCGGCGGCGGTCTCGACCTCGAGGTCGCTGAGCCGGCTGAGGACCCCCTGGAGGGTGGGCTCGACCACGTCGGCGATCCCGGCGTCGACCAGGGCGGGTTCGTCGAGGGTCCGGACGCGGTCGGGATCGACCTCCGACCCGAGGTCGGCGTCCTCGGCGACGGCGGTGCCGGCCTCGCCGTCGGGGACGGCCACGACCGCGTCACCCGCGGCGGCCGCGTCGGCGAACGCGGGGTCGCGGCCGCGGTCCTCGGCGAGGTCGCGCAGCAGGGCCGCGGTGGCCGCGACGTCCAGCGCGTCGGGATCGCCGAGGTCCTGGGGGACCGCGACGCCGAAGGTGGTGGCGGGCGCCAGCGCCAGGACGTGCGCTGCCGCGGCGACCCGCACGCCGGCGCCGAGGGCCTGCGCACCGGGCGGGCCGACGTAGACCACCACGGGGACCGGCGAGCGGTCGATCGCGTCGACGAGGGCGTCGATGTCGCCGCCGAGCGCGCCGGGGGTGTCGAGGCGGATCACGACGGCCTCGGATCCCTCCTCCGCCGCGGTCTCGAGCGCCCCGATGGTGAAGTCCGTGAGGGGCGCGTCGAGCACCCCCACGACCTCGACGACGTCGACGGTGTCCTGGGGCGTCTGCTCAGCGGCCAGGGCAGGCTCGGGCTGGAGGAGGGTGGGCGCTGCGATCCCGGCGAGCAGCCCCAGGACGAGCAGGACCCCACCCACGAGACGGGGGAGCGGCATCCGGGGGATTGTAGGTCGGGTCGTCCGGATGGCCGAATGCGCAGGTGGGGCGGCGGTGCTTGCGCGGTCGCGGCGATGGGGTACCACTGTGGTCGTGGACGCCCTCGACCTGCTCGACCGACGGCTGCTGCTGGTGACCGGGAAGGGCGGCGTCGGCAAGTCGACGGTCGCGGGCGCGCTCGCGGTGGCGGCCGCCCGCGCCGGGCGCCGCACCATCCTGGTGGAGGTCGAGGGGCGCCAGACGTTCTCCTCGCTGTTCGAGACCGCGCCGTGGGACTTCACCGAGCGCGAGTTCCGACCCGGGCTGTTCGGGTTGTCGATCGACCCCGAGGCCTCTCTGACGGAGTACCTGTCGCAGTTCTACGGCGCGCAGCGCCTGACCCGCATCGTCGCGCGGACCCCGGCGGTCGAGTTCGCCACCCAGGCCGCCCCCGGCATCAAGGACGTGCTCCTGATCGGCAAGGTCAAGGAGATGGAGCGCCGCCGCGAGCCGGACGGCCGCTTCGCCTACGACCTGGTCGTGGTGGACGCGCCGCCGACCGGGCGCATCGTGAACTTCCTGGCCGCGCCGGACGCCACCACCGAGCTGGTGAACGTCGGGCCCGTGCGCCAGCAGGCGCAGACGGTGATCGACATGCTGACCGACGACGCCCGCACGGCCCTCATCCTGACGACCCTGCTCGAGGAGATGCCCGTCACCGAGACCGTCGACTCGATCACCGCTCTAGGCGATCTCGGCGTGCCCCTCGGGCCGATCATGGTGAACCGGGTCGCCCGGCCGGCGTGGGATCAGCAGGCGCAGAAGGTGTCGGAGTCGCTGACCGCCGAGGACCTCGCCGCGGTCCTCGGCGCCGACCGCGCCGGGACGGTGGTCGAGGAGCTGCTCGGCCTCGGCGCGGCGCACCGGTCACGGCTCGAGCTGCAGGAGCGGATGCGCGCGCGCCTGGACGAGCAGGCGGCCCTCCCCTCGGTGGAGCTGCCCTTCGTCGCGGACGCGGTCACCGCCCAGGACGTCGTCACCGAGCTCGCGGGGGTCCTCGAGGAGGTCCTGGACCGTGGCTGACGCACCCGTGGCCGAGCCGGACCGCGACGACCGGGACCTCCGCGAGGTCGTGGCCACCCGCCACATCATCGTCTGCACGGGGTCCGGCGGCGTCGGCAAGACCACGACCGCGGCGACCCTCGCCCTGGCGGCCGCCCGTGCGGGCCGGCGCACGATCGTCGTCACGATCGACCCCGCCCGCCGGCTGGCCCAGTCGATGGGCCTCGAGCAGCTCGACAACACCCCTCGCCCGGTGGCGGGCGTCGAGGGGCTCGACGCGATGATGCTCGACATGAAGCGGACCTTCGACGAGGTGATCGACCGCCACGCCGACGACCCCGCCCGCGCCCAGCGGATCAAGTCGAACCGCTTCTACCAGCAGCTGAGCGACACCCTGGCCGGCACCCAGGAGTACATGGCGATGGAGAAGCTCTTCGACCTGCACTCGACCGGCCACTACGACTGCATCGTCGTCGACACCCCGCCGACGCGGAACGCGCTCGACTTCCTCGACGCCCCGCGGCGGCTGACCGACTTCCTCGACGGCCGCTTCCTCAAGATGTTCCTGTCGACGGGGGTCAGCGCCGGCCGCGCCGTCGGGCGGGTGGCCGCCTTCGGCACGAGCCTGTTCATGAAGGCCGCCGGCCGCATCACCGGGGCCGGGGTCCTCGACGACCTCGGGGAGTTCTTCCAGTCCTTCGAGGGCATGTACGAGGGCTTCAAGCACCGCGCCCAGGCGGTCTACCGGCTGCTGTCGAGCGGCGACACGGCGTTCGTGGTGGTCGCGACCGCCGACCCCGGGGCGCTGCGCGAGGCGCGGTACTTCGTGCAGCGCCTGGCCAAGGACGGCATGCCGATGGCCGGCCTGGTCGTGAACCGGGTCGCCGAGCCGATCAGCGATGACCTCCAGGCGCTGGTGGCGGCCACCGAGGACGAGCGGGGCGCGTGGGCCGAGGGGGACGACCAGCAGCGGGCCGTCGCGGGCCTCCTGGCGCTCGCGCGGCGGCAGGCCGACGTCCGGGCGCGCCAGCAGCGGGCGATCCGCAACGGGTTGCACGGCCTGGACGTCGGGGTCCGCCTCGAGGTGCCGCTGATGGCCTCGGACGTGCACGACCTCGACGGCCTGCGGGCGATCGCCGCGCACCTCGTCGCCGCCTGACCGGGCGGGTGGGCACAGGTGAGGCGGCGCAGCGGGCGCCGTATCCTCGACCCGCAGCATGGCCTCACCGTCCCTCCCCGCCCGGCAGCCCAAGGAGCTGCATGTCCTCGTCCGCCTCCTCCTGGCGGTCATCGGCGTCCCGCTGCTGATCATCGGGGCGGGCACGGCGTTCGGCGCGGGCATCGTCCCCGCGGTCGGCCCGGTCGCCGAGTTCACCCACCGGGTGGACTCCGAGGTGCTCAACTTCCCACCCCTCGGCGACATCATCGAGGGGTACCGGGCCGACGAGCGGTCCGTCGTGCTCGACTCCCAGGGCGGCGAGCTCGCGATCCTCCGCGCGGTCAACCGGGTCAACGTCGAGATCGAGGACATCCCGCTGCACGTGCAGAACGCCGTGCTGGCCACCGAGGACCAGGAGTTCCGCAACCACCGCGGGGTGAACTGGCAGGCCATCGCCCGCGCGGCCGCGGGGAACATCCGCGCCGGCGACATCGAGTCGGGCGCGTCGACGATCACCCAGCAGCTGATCAAGAACCTGACGGGCAACGCCGAGACGACGATCGAGCGGAAGCTGCAGGAGGCCGTCTACGCCATCGAGCTCGAGCGGACCGCCACCAAGGACGAGATCCTCGAGATCTACATGAACGAGGCCTACCTGGCCAACGGCGTGTACGGCTTCGGGACGGCGGCGGAGTACTACTTCTCGAAGGACATCACCGACCTGACCGTCGGCGAGGCGGCGATGCTCGCCGGGATGCTGCGGGCGCCCAACGCGAACGACCCCCTCAACAACCCCCGCAACGCCCTCGACCGGCGCAACATCGTCGTCCAGCAGATGGTCGACGCTGACTTCATCACCGCCGCGGAGGCCGCGGAGATCCTGGTGGACGCGCCCGACACCGCGTCCGACGACCAGGTCCGCGACCTGCTCGGGTTGCGCATCAACGCGATCGAGTCGCCCGACGAGCCGTTCTTCGTCAGCTACATCCGCACGTTGCTGCGCGACATCCCCGAGCTCGGCGTCGACGCAGAGGCGCGGGAGAACTTCGTCCTGCGCGGCGGGTTGACGATCGAGACGACGGTCAACCCCGACATGCAGGACATCGCACAGGACGCGATCACCGACGTCCTGAGCGACCCCGACGGGCCGCAGTCCGCCCTGACCTCGATCGATCCGCGCACCGGGGAGATCCTCGCCATCGGGTTCGGGCCGAAGGAGTTCGGCTCCGGCCCCGGCCAGACCGAGGTGCTGCCGGCCGTGCCCGGCGTCGGCTCGTCCTTCGGCCGCCAGCCGGGATCGTCGTTCAAGGCCTTCGAGATCGTCGCCGCGCTGGAGGCCGGCGTGACCCCGGCCTACACCGTCGACACCCCCTCGCCCTACACCCCCCGCGGTGCCTGCGCCAACTCCGGGTGGCGGCCGGGCAACTACTCCGACGGCTCGGGCGGGACCATGAACATGGTCCGCGCGACCGCGGTGTCCTCCAACGTGTACTTCGCCCACCTGGTCGACGAGTTCACCGGCCCCGAGGGCCTGGCCGACACCGCCACCCGGATGGGCATCGTGAACACCGACCTCTTCAACCCGCCGGGACCGGCGGAGTCGCCGGTCTGCTCGACGGTGCTCGGTGCGACCGAGGTCTACCCGCTCGACATGGCGTCGGGGTTCGGGACGATGGCGAACGGCGGCATCCTCTGCGAGCCGTACGCGATCACCCGCATCCTGAACGCCGACGGCGAGGTCATCTACGAGGGCGGCGGCGACTGCCACCAGGCGATCCAGCCGGACCACGCGGCAGCCGCGACCTCGCTGCTCCGCGGGCCGATCGAGAACGGCACGGCCAGCCGCAACGGCCAGATCGGACGCCCGGCCGCGGGCAAGACCGGGACCACGCAGGACTGGCGCGACGCGTGGTTCGTCGGGTACATCCCGCAGATGTCGACCGCCGTGTGGGTGGGGAACGAGACCCCCTCGACGATGGTGGACAACCGCTGCGGCCGGGTGACCGGCGGGTGCCTGCCCACCATGATCTGGCGGAACTTCATGACCGCGGCGATCGAGTACCGCCAGCTCGAGGTGGCGGACTTCCCGCCGCCACCCCGGCTGCCCTCGGACACCGTCCCCTCGGTGGTGGGCATGACCGAGGAGCAGGCGACCGCGACGCTCGCCGAGGCGGAGTACTCGGCGGAGAGCGTGTCGGTGCCCGACTACCGGCCGGCCGGGACGGTGGTCGCCCAGAGCCCGGCAGGTGGGTCGGAGGCGCCCAAGGGCACGTTGGTCGTCCTCGACGTGTCCGACGGCACCGGCGAGCCGCCGGAGGTGCCCGACGTGATCGGGCTGAGCGCCGAGGAGGCCCAGCAGATCATCCAGAACGACGGGCTCGACGTCACGGTCGTGGAGGTGCCCGTCGACGACCCGGACTCCTACGGCGTGGTGATCTCCGCGAGCTTCGACCCGGAGACGGGCACCGTGACCCTCGAGGTCGGGCGCGAGCGGACCCCGGACGACCCGACGCCGACCGCGTCGCCGAGCCCGTCTGACGAGCCCGACGACGACGGCACACCCGACCCGGCCGAGAGCCCGACCCCCGGCGCGCCCACCGCGCCGCCCGACGACGGCGACCCGACCGAGGAGCCGCCGGACGACGACGACGGCCCCGGCCCCGGCCAGGGCCCGCCACCCACCCCGGCGGCGGGCGAGCCGCCCGAACCGCAGCAGCGGCCTGACGGGTAGGCCGCTGATGACCTCCGCCGGGCGCCGTGCCGGCAGGGCGGCCGGCGGGGTGGTCGCCGCGAGCGGGCTGGCCGTCGCGTACGCCGTCGGCATCGAGCGTCGCTGGTACGCGACGCGCCACGAGGTGCTCGACGTGCTGCGCCGCCCCGGGCGGCTGCGCGTGATGGTCTTCGCGGACCTGCACCTGGCCCCCGGGCAGGGACACCGGTTGGCCTACTTGCGGCGCGCGGCGGAGGAGTGGCAGCCCGACGTCATCGTCAGCGCGGGCGACAACCTCGAGTCCGGCGAGGTCATCGACGACGTCGTCGCGCTGCACCGCGACGTGCTCGCGTCGACGGGGGCGGTCGGGCTGGCGGTGCTGGGCGCCCACGACCGCTACGGGCCGACGCGGGGCAACCCGGCGACGTACCTGCTGGGGCCGAGCAGCGGACCGCGGGGTCAGCGGCTGGACACCGACCGGCTGGTGGAGGGGCTGTCGGCCGGGGGGTGGCAGGTGCTCGAGAACGCGGGGACGGTCGTCGACACCCCGGCGGGGGCGGTGCAGGTCGTCGGCGTGGGGGACCCGCACATCGACGCCGACGATCTCGGGGTGGTCCCGGCGGCCGATCCGGGCGCCGTGCTCCGGCTGGGCCTGGTGCACGCGCCGTACCTGCGCGCGCTGCACGCCTTCGACGCCTCCGGGTTCGACCTCGCCCTGTCGGGGCACACGCACGGCGGCCAACTGGCCGTGCCGTGGTGGGGCGCGCTGGTGAGCAACTGCGACCTGCCCCCCTCCCAGGCGAGGGGGACCTCGAGGATCGGGGTGGACCTGCGCCTGCACGTCTCCGCCGGCCTCGGCCACAGCATCTACTTCCCGTTCCGCTTCGCCTGCCGCCCCGAGCTGAGCGTCCTCGACCTGGTGGGGGCACCGGGGGTCTGAGGGTCGCCGAGGGCGGGTGTGGGTCGCGCGCGTCCCGCTCGAGGACCCCGCCATCCACCCACGGGCGAAGGACACTGGACTCACCCGCCTCGAGGACCCCGCCATCCACCCACGGGCGAACAACGGTGCGGGTGCCGGGCCGCCGACTGCCGTGGACCCCGCTGTCGCGCAGATCGAGTTGGGCACATCCTCGGCGGGGCGGTTATCCTCGTCGTTCGCACACGGCCCAGGCCGTGGCACCGGGATGTAGCGCAGTTTGGCAGCGCGCCACGTTCGGGACGTGGAGGTCCAGGGTTCAAATCCCTGCATCCCGACTTAAGCCCCGAGCCCCTGACCTGCGAAAACTTGTCGCAGAGCGGGGACTCGGGGCGGTTCATGTCACCATCCTGTAGCCGAGTGAGGCTCTCACCGTTCTGCGTTGCCCTCGACGGTGCCATCCTCGAGTTCGTCGCCGGCGTCACGGCGGCGCTTCGCCTCCTTGAAGTCGAGCACCGTCCCGTCGCCGTGGTAGAGGTCGGCGATGTCCTGGGCGAGCTTCCGGTCCTTGTCGGGGAGCGCGTGAGCGTACTTGTCCAGGGTGAAGGAGATCGTCGCGTGGCCGAGGCGGTCGGACAGCTGCTTCATGTCGGCCATCGAGGTGGCGGCCTCGAGCGCCAGGGTGGCGTAGGTGTGTCGCACGTCGTGGACGCTGATCTTGCGGATGCCATTGGCTTCGCAGATGTCCGTCAACCACTTCAGCCACCGCTCGGGCGCAACCTGTGTTCCATCCGCGTGGGTGAAGACCACGTCGGGAAGGGCCTGGCCGAAGTCGTCGGCGTTGTGCACCTGCCATGCGGGACCGGCCGCCAGTCGCATGGCGGCCTGCCGGATGTGCCACACCTTCAGCGCCTGCACCGTCATGGAGTCGAGCGCGATCGTCCGGCCACCGCCTCTGGTCTTGGGACCCTTCCAGATCCTGCCTCCCTTGCCGCGGGTCAAGGTCCACCGGACCCTGATCTCTTCGCGGTCCAGGTCGACGCACGGCCAGGTGAGGCCGCTCAACTCACCGCGCCGGATGCCCGTGGAGATCAGCAGCATGAACGCGCCGGCGTACTCGTGGTCCCTGACCGCAGCCAGAAAGGCACGGAGCTCAGGGAGGCTCCAGCTGGTGATGGGCGTCTTGGGCACCTTCGGCATCATGACGGTGTCGCAAGGGTTCCGGCCGATCAGTTCCCAGCGGACGGCATCCTCGAGCGACCGGTGCAGTACGCCGAACACGTTGTGCATGGTCTTGGGTGACAGGCCCCGGTCCTGCATCCCGCGGAGCATGTCCTCGACCTGGCGGCCGCGCAGCTGCTGGAGCAGCGCGCCACCTAGAGCAGGGACGAGGTGGATCCGGACCGCCCGCTCGTAGGCCCAGTAGGAGGTGACGGCCACCTCGCCGCCTTGGGGTTCGGGTGCGTCGGTTAGGGGGTCGATCTCTCGCGTCACCACCGCCTCTTCGGCCTGTCGGAGCAGCGCGGGCTTCTTGTAGGGCAGCCAGTGCTGTTGGAGGTACGTGGCGACCGTGGTCTTCGTCGGGTCGACGAATCGTCCCCCTATCAGCTCGGCCTTCCACAGCACCAGCGCCTCGCCGGCTTCCTTGACGGTGCGGAAGCCGTGGCGGTACCGGCGGAGGCGCTTGCCGTTGGCGTCGCGGCCCAACTCGATGGAGATCGTGTAGGTCTTGCCGCGCTTGTAGATGCTCATGGTCGTGGTTCACCTGTCTGCCTGAGGGCCTTCAGCAGAAGCCCTGTGGTAACCACGTTACCACATGTGGTAACGTGGTTACCATGACGACTCATGCAGGTGCTCCCGGCGAGGAACGGAGCCAGGCGACGGCTTCTAGGCTCGATGGCATGACGCTGCCTCCTGCGCTGGCCGAGGAGCTCGAAAGCCACGCCTCCCACGCTGCCCAGCTGGCGGCTATCGCCGACCGTGCCGTCGAGACACGCGATCGTTGGATCGTCTACGCCCACCGAGTCGGCGGCAGCTTCCGGGAGATCGGCCGTGCTGTCGGCCTCAGCCACGTCGCGGTCCGCAAGATCGTGCTCAAGGGCCAGGACGACCCCTGGTTCCCGGACAACGAACTGATGATGGACCCCGAGGTCCGCTTCGACGAGCCACTCTCGTAGATGGGCACGATCATGTCGACCGAACCTCTCTCCCTGGCCGCGGCCCCCGACGTCCTCACCGTCGAGGAGGTCGCCCTGGTCCTGCGCGTCTCCCCCGGCGTCGTCTACAGAATGATCCACCGCGGCGAGCTGCCCAACCGGCGCGCCGGACGACGGATCCTGATCCCCCGCGTCCCCCTGCAGGGCTGGTTGCACGCCGCCGATCACGAAGACGCTCGACCCTGAGTGGTTGCTGGAAGGTGCCCGCGGTCGCGGGCGCCTCGAATCCACTTCGACGCCGTCGACTCCGAACAGGATCCCCACGCCGCCACCTGGCGGCGGGGTGGCACGCCGACCTTCACAGCCTCGAGGTACACCTGGGCAACCTCCCGGTAGTGGTCATCGCCCAAGGCGACGCCGCGGGCTGTCCGCGGACCTTCCGCGACGTAGGTGGCCAGCAGGTCCGGAGTCGCGAAGAAGGCGTGCACCATCTCCCCGTCGATCTTCTCGGCGGTGTGGGTCGCCGCCTCGATGGCCAGCTTCACGACCCTGCTCACCGGGACTCGGCGGAGGCCCTCAGACGAGATCGGCCCACCGTCGTCGTACACCTCGTCTTCGGAAGACGCCACGGGCGCGTGGTGGATGGTGCGCGGCCGCACGCTGAGGGCCGTGCACTCCACCTCGGATCCGTCCCATGAGAGTTCAACGTTGACGGCGTACGGGATCGCAGGGTCGACGACGGCCGCGGTGAAGAACCGGGGCAGGAAGGTCGTCGACTCCTGGTGGGGGTAGGCCTCCACGCCCCACTCCTTCCGATAGCGGATCCCCAGTTCGACGCCGCCCGGGAGCGCGTAGTGGAGCTGCACGTGGGTGTAGCCGTCCCTGTGCTCCTCGCGGTGCGTGAACTCGGGGACGCTGCGCTGGGACTGAAACCGGGCCATACAGTGACCATACGCACATAGGTAATGCTGCGTCAATTACATTGCCTGCCGGACAGAAGAACGGCAATGTTGGGACGTTGGCACTGCGGTGACATGGCCTTACCGTGCACTTCATGACACCCCGAACGGCGCTGATGAAGCGCACCCGAGCACGTCAGTCCCTTCCGCCTCCTGCGGAGTGCCGGCGGATCCGTGAGGCCGCCGGCGCGTCCATCGCCGAGATCGCCCGAGCCATCCAGGTGACGCCGCAAGCTGTGTGGGCCTGGGAGACCGGAAAGACCCAGCCCAACGCCACGAACCTGGTCGCCTACGTCGACCTACTGGCAGACCTCCGGGAGGTGACCGCGGCGTGATGACGCTGACCGATCTCCGCGGACGCGCCACCATCACCGTGCCCGAGGCCGCCGAACTCCTCGGCGTCGGCCGCAACAGCGCCTACGACGCCGCCCGCGCCGGCGACATCCCGACCCTCCGAATCGGCCGCCGGCTCGTCGTTCCGACCCATCGGCTGCTGCACCTGCTGGGTGTCCCCGTCCATGACGACGCCCCCGCCGCTGGTACCGGCGAGGGCGAGAAGTCGTCTACTCACCTGGCCGGCGAGGAGGGTCGACATGCGCCAGCGTAGCGCTGACACCGCGTCCGTTGAAGTGTCTGCCGCTGCGGTCCGTGACGAGCGGGCGGCCGACGCCCTAGCGGCCCTGTCCGTTCCGGATCGAGCGCAACTCCTCGAGCTCGGCCGCCAGTTGGCCCGAACCCGGCGGACGCCCTGGACCGCTGACGACCTTCGCGAGGTCGCGCTCGAGGCGGGTCTCGACATGGACCAGCCGACGCTGTCCGGCGGCCCGTGGGCCATGGGCGGGGTGTTCCTCACTCTCAAGTGCGAGGGCACCATCCGCCCTGTCGGCTACACCGTGAGCCGACGCCCTGCGAGGCGCGGAGTCTGCCGGCTCTGGATCGGCCGGGAGGTGCAGCCGTGACGCGGCTGATCGACACCGCCGGCCTGCCCGCCCTCACCGCCGCCCGCCGGGCCGGTCAGGACGTCGCGGCCGCGTTCCCGGACCGGATCGAGATGGGCGACCGCGCCCGCCGGTTCCTCCAGACGCTGCCCGACCCCGCCACGCCCCGGCCGGCGCCCGGCGTCGGCACCGACCAGGCCGACGACGTCCGGGCCGCGTGGCTGACGCACCTGGCCAAGCTCCGCACCGCCTACAGCAGCGGCTACGCCGACGGTCGCCAGCACTGGGCCCAGCCCGCCGCGGCGTGACCGCTGACA
The DNA here is from genome assembly GCF_964222135.1 of Euzebya sp. NCBI lineage: Bacteria > Bacillati > Actinomycetota > Nitriliruptoria > Euzebyales > Euzebyaceae > Euzebya > Euzebya sp. The sequence goes on along the minus strand of NZ_CAXQBR010000065.1, from coordinate 27,530 downwards.
CCCCGATGCCACCGCCGAGTTCGTGGCCGAGGCCCGCATGACCCCACCGCGTGACTCCTACGCCGAGGTGGGCGCCGCCATGCGCACCGTGATGGCCACGGCCGCATCCCGGACCCTGCCCCCACGGCAGTACCGGGTGCTGCTCGCGATCCTGCACGAGACCGCGACCTGGTCCCGGCTCACCGACACCGTCTCCCAGGCCCGCCTCGGCCAGCTCACCGGCATCGACCGTCGCGACCTCCGACGCGCCCTCCACGACCTCGCCGACGCCGGCCTGATCAGCTACCAGCCCGGCCACTCCCGCCGTGGCCACCGCCGGGTCCGCTCCATCGTGGGCCTCCCCCCACAGGGGGGCGACACCACCCCCCTGTCACCAGCCGGACAGGGGGGCGACCTGACCCCTCTGTCTGACCCCGGACAGGGGGGCGACACGACCCCCCTGTCGCTCCAGGGGGGCGGCCTGGCCCCCCGGGCAGACGCCCGGGGGGTCGCACAGCCACCGACCGGGGGGTGCCCCCACCCCCCGGAACCGGGGGGTACCCCTACCCCCCCACCCGAGGAGTACCGAGAAGACCCTCGAGAAGACCATCGCGCCGACGGCGCGGACGACGACGACCGCCAGGACGTCGCCGACCAGGACCCCGCCGGCGGCGACGAGCTGCCGATGCGGAACCGGACCGGGCAGACCTACAGCCGAACCCTCGCCGAGTGGGCGATCCGCCACGACCACGAGCCGCCCGACACCGAGAACCGCTCCGACGTCGCCCGCTGGCTGATCGGCGTCCTCCACCGAGAGCTCCCCGCCGACACCCCCGAGCAGCAGCGCCGCGGCCGCAACCGCGCCGGCGTCGTCATCGGCGACTACCTCGAGTACGTCACCGACCAGCCCATGCCGTCCGAGGGCTGGGCGCTCCTTGGCCGCCACGTCAAGGAAGCCGGCTCGATCGCCACGCTCGAGTCGATCCGCGTCGCCGTCGAGTCCGGCGCCGGTCTCACCCCACCCCACAACGCCGACCCGCTCAGCCTCTTCCACTACGCCACGAAGGTCCGCAACAACCCGAAGGAGCGCACCACATGACCACCGAACCGGCGGTCACCACGGACGCCCCGACGCCCTCAGGGCATGAAACCCATGACCGGTCAGCGGCACGCCTACTCCCGGTCCGACGCGCCCGGCTCGCCATCCAGAGTGTTGGCCTCGCGCAGCAGGCTCAGCAGGAACTCCCGGTTGTCATACAGGGCCCGGCCGAGTGCGTCCTTCACCGCCCCGCGGATCAGCAGGTACTCCACGATCAGCCCCAGGGCGACGGCGAACAGCCAGAGGATCGACATGCCGAGGTCCTTCCTCACGACGCTTCCGATCGCCCGGATCACACCACGGCACCGCGACCGGCCGTGTGCACTTGCGGCCACACCATCGTCGAGCACGACTGGATCGCCGCTCTCGGACAGCCGTGCGCGGCCTGGCGCTGCTGGTGCCGCCAGTTCACCGACTCCACACCCGCGCCCGCCGAGAGGGGTGGGGGGACCCCCCTCCGGGGGGAGGGGTCGTATGCCGCCGGGGTGGGAGTGGAGATGCGCGTACAGGTTCCGACATCCCGCCCCGCTGCTGTGGTTCCTGGCCGGGCAGGTGCGTCGTGAGCCGCCTGGACCTCGAGCTCCTCGCCGGCCAGCACGCCCCCGCGCTGGCGGCCCACCTGATCGCGGCGATCACCGCCTACCGGCGCCGGCTGGTCGACGCGGGGCTGCCGGATCCGGCCGGTCTGGCCGACGTGATCGGTCAACTGCGGTCATCTGCTGCCAGGAGCGGTCAAGTTCCGGCGCTGCCGCCGCCGGCGGTGCACGGTGCCGGTGTGACCACACTGCTGACCTACGCGGACGCCGAGGCGCGGACCGGCTTGTCGGAGTCGACGCTGCGCCGCCGGGTTCGGGACGGGTCGCTGCCGGCGGTCCGGCTCGGCGGGGCGGTTCGCTTCGACCCTGCCGATCTGGACGCCGCGATCGAGCGGGCGAAGGGGACCGCGGCATGACCACCACCACTCCGCTGGACGCGTACCTCGAGGCCGTCGGGCTGTCCCGCGCCGATCTGGACCTGGTCGTCCTCGCCCGCCTCGAGCAGGACCTCAGCCGAGAGGTGCCCGCATGACCGTTGACCCGTACGCCCCCAACCCCTACGCCGCGCTGTTGGCCCGCCTGCATCCCGAGCGGTACGCCGAGGTGGCCGCCGTGGCGCCGCCGCCGCGGCTGTTCGAGGGCGGCCGGGCGGACCTGCCGGCCACGACGGCGTCCGGGGTGGACCCGCAGGTGCTGATGCGGCTGCCGTTCGGTCTGCGGCACGCCGCCGCGGCCGAGCCCGACCGGGCGAAGGTGTTCGAGCTGGTCGAGCTGTACGCCGACGTGCCCGACGCCCAGATCGACCATCCGCGGCTCGGCGAGGCCTGGCAGCGGATGCAGCGGTGGCTGCACGAGACCGACACCGACCCGCGCAGCTTCGAGCAGCGCCAGGCCGACGACGACGCCGAGTTCGCCAGCTACTACCCGGAGGCTTCATGACCACCGACGCGCCCGCCCGCCCGACGTACCGCGTGACCGCCGCCTACGTGCAGGTGTCCCGTGCCAGCCAGCCACGCTGGCAGGCCAACCCGGCCGCCTCGCCACCCATGACGGGGTTCCGTCGCGGTGACGTGCTGCCCGCTGACGTCACCGAGGAGTGCATCGCACACCTGCTCGACGGCAACATGATCGCCGAGGTGAGCTGACCGTGGCCGCCGCAACCACAACCCGCACCGCTGAGGACCGGCTGGCGGACCTCGAGGCCGAGCTCGCCGACCTGCCCGCCGCCACGACGGAGGCCCGCCGGGTCGGTGACGCCGCGGAGTGGATGCGGCTGCTGACCCGGGCCGATGAGCTGCCCGGCGAGGTGACCGCGGCACGCGTCGACGTGCTCGCTGGCGACCTCGCGGCGGCCTGGGCGGCCGTCGACGAGGCAGCCGCCGTCGAGGCTGAGGCGCGGGCGGTGTACGAGCCGCTCCGTGACGACCCCGACTGCACGCCCCTCGCCGGCCGCATCCCACCGTCGCTGTCGCGCATCGAGGCGGCGGAGATCGAGCTGGCGTACGCCACGGCGGTCACCGCCCGGGATCGGGCGCACGAGACGCTGAAGGCGGCCAGCTTCGCGCACGACCGTGCCCTGGCCGAGGTCGACGCGATCGAGGCGGCCCTGGTCCAGCTCGGCGCCGATCCGGCGGACCACGGGTCCCGTCCCGCCCCGCCGCCGCTCGCCTCCCAGGCACGGGTCTCTGCCATCGGCGCGGTACCCAAGTACGACCCGACGGTGGCCGGACGGTTCATCGCCGCCCGCTCAGAGACGTGGACCGATCGGTTGACCCTGCCCGCAGGGACCGTGCCGCCCCGCTGGCTCGCCCGTCACCTCACCCACCCGTCCTTCGGCCAGCACGTGCCCGCCTGAGAGGACCTGACCGTGCCCGCCACACCGCACCCGTTCCACGTCTTCGCCGCCGCCTGTCGGATGGCGGACGAGACCAGGACCCGCCGGCCCGACCCGGCCGCCTTCGGGCTGCCCGCCGGCACCCGGCCGGAGTACCCGCCGGCTGACGCGCCCCCGCCGTCGCCGGCCGACGACGGGATGCACCCGGTGGTCGCCAAGATCGCCGGCTGGCACCTCGTCGACCCGACCGACGCCGCCGCCCATCTCGACGTGGCCTCCTACGTCAACGAGTACGGCACCGTCGACGCCGCCGCACAGGCGCGGTTGCGTGACGACCTGGTCGCCCTCACCACCCAGCGGCCCCACCTCGCCCCCGCGCCGGTGCCGGTCGACCAGCAGGTCAGCGACGCCGCCGCCCGGATGCGTGAGGCCGTCGGCCTCCCCCACCACCCGGCCGCCTGACCCCCATGGCCACCATCGCCCTCCAGCTGTTCTCGCCTGCGGTCGAGAGCCTGCCGGGACGCCTCCGCCCGGGCTGGCGCGATGCCAGCCCGACCGGCCGCCCCGGGCCGTCCTCTGCAGCGGCTCGGGGACCGGCCTCCCCGGCGATCGCGGGCGACCGGTGAAGGTCTGCGCCGAGCCGGGCTGCCCGACCCTGGTCGAACGGGGGACGGCGCGCTGTGACGCCCACCGGCTGCCTGACCGGCGGCCGGCGGACCGGTGGCGCTACAACGACCGGAAGTGGCGGCGGATCCGCGCTCAGGTCCTCAAGCTCCACCCGATCTGCACCTGCCCGGGCTGCCCGGCCAGTCGCCGCCGTCCCGGCCACACCGGCGTCTGCGGGGGCGAGGCGACGATCGCGGACCACATCATCCGCCGGCGGGATGGCGGATCGGACCGCCACGAGAACCTGCAGCCCCGCTGCCAGTCCTGCCACTCCGCCAAGACCGTCCGCGAGGACTCCGGGTTCGGAAGGCCCGCCGCGTGACCGCCGTCGACGCCCGCCTGGTCGTGCTGGTCGACCTGCTCGCCCAGCTCGACGACACCACCGTCCTGCACACCGGCCAGGACCCCGACGGCTGGACCGTCACCGTCCAACCGGTCCTGTGCGACGACTGTGAGTACGGGCATCCCACCGAGGACGGCTGGGTCGACCTCGAGCTGCTCGCCCACCTCGCCACCGACGTCGACGACGTCACCATGACCGCGACCGCGACCTTCCCCGCCGGCAATCCCGGCCGGACGCTCACCCACCGCCTCACCGGCACCGACGTCGCGCTCGACGACACGATCAGCTACCTGCGACACCTCCTCACCGACGTCTACCGCCGAGGAGGCCGCACGGCATGACCACGACCAGGGCCGAGGTGCTCTCGACGGTCGACCTCGACACCGTGTTCAACGTCGCCAAGAGCCACCGACGTGGCCGGCGGATCCGCCGGCCGGCAAGCCGGTGGCGGACCATCGACGGCCAGCGGCTGACGGCCGCCCAGCGGGCCGCGGTGGAGGCTGCCAGCTGGGAGGACTGGGCGCTGGCCGTGGCCACGCTGCAGACCGACGCCGCCCAGGCGCGCCTGCGCGGCGAGTGGTGGCACGAGCTCGACGACCTGCTCGGACGCCACTGGACGCCGAGTGGCCAGATCATCGACGCGCTCGCGGCGATGAACCCGGACGAGTACGCCCGCGCCGTCGAGCTGCTGGAGCTCTGCGGGCTCCTCAAGGACCAGGAGGCCAGCTGATGGCAGTCGAAGAGGTCGGCGCCAAGCTCACCCTGAAGGACCGCGCTCCCTTCTCCCGCGGCATCCGCGACGTCGAGGGTGACATCGGCCGGCTCGGCCGCACCGCCGGCGGCACGGGCCGGCAGTTCTCCACCCTCGGCACGCTGGCGTCAGGAGCGCGGGGCAGCATCAGCCTCGTCGGCTCGGTCGCCCGCACCGCCGCGGTCGGCGTCGGCGTCCTCACCGGCGCGGCCGCCGCCGGCGGGCTGGCGCTCGTCAACATGGCGTCGGACGCCCAGGAGGTCGAGTCGCGGTTCAACACCGTGTTCGGCCCCCAGGGCGTCGCCCAGGTCAACGCCTGGTCGCAGGGCGTGCAGGGCAACGTCCACATCGCCACCCAGGAGCTGCAGGACGCCACCGCCGGGTTCGGGGTGTTCGGCCAGGCCGTCGGTGTCGCCCAGTCCGACCTGCCCGGCTTCTCCACCGCGCTCGCCCAGGCCGGCCTCGACCTCGCCTCGTTCAACAACGAGTCGCCGGAGGACACGTTCCTCGCGCTCCGGTCGGGCCTGTCCGGTGAGGCCGAGCCGCTCCGACGGTTTGGGATCTTCCTGTCCGACGCCTCCCTCAACGCCTTCGCCGCCGCGGAGGGCATCTCGGCCACGACCGAGGAGATGACCGAGCAGGAGAAGGTCCTGCTGCGTCAGCGGTTCATCCTCGCCAACCTCGGTGCGGCCGAGGGTGACCTGGCCCGCACCGCTGAGGGGTACGCCAACCAGCAGCGCAGCCTGCTCGGGGTGTTCCGCGACATCCGCGTCGAGCTGGGCGAGGCCCTGCTCCCTGCGGTGCAGGAGATCACCCCGGAGCTGACGCGCGGCCTCCGCGGGGTACTGTTGGACCTGAACGACAACCTCCCGTCGCTGCAGGAGCGCACCCGCGGCTGGGCGCAGGACGTGGTCCGGCTGTTCCGGACGATCCGCAACGGCCGGGTCGACACGACCGGGTTCGACGAGCAGATCGAAGAGGTGTTCGGCACCCGGTTCGGCGGGTTCTTGAACGGCGCCATCGACCTGGTGCAGGACCTGCGGACGAACATCGGTGAGCTCGGGACCCGCCAGGGGACCGTGCAGACCATCGAGGGCATGTTCGGCGCCGGCGCCGCCGGGCTGCTGGACGACATCTGGGAGGCGTCGGAGAACATCGGCGTCATCTGGCGCGACATCCTCGTCCCCGCCTGGCAGGGCGCAGAGGAGACCCTGGGCCCGATCGCGGGCGGCACCCTGACCGCCCTCGGCGACGCGCTCGGCTGGGCGGCGGACAACGCCGAACGGCTCGCCCCCTACGCCGAAGCGCTCATGACCACCCTCATCGCCGGGTCGGCCATCCGCAGCATCAGCCGGCTGGCCGGCGCCTTCCGCAACGTCGCCGGCGGCGTCGGCGCGGTCCGCACCGCCATCGGCACCGGCGGCGGACGCGGCCTCCTCGGCGCCCTCGGCAACCTCGCCCGCTTCCTCGGACGCAACCCCGGCGTCGCCGGCCTCCTCGCCGCCGGTACCGGCGTGGCCACCAGCTTCCTCGGCCTGTCCGACGAGCTCGGCGAAGCCGTCGACCGGGCCGCCACGACGCCCGATGAGGCGCACGCGCTGGCGTCGGTCAACCAGGCCCGCGAGGCCATGGGCATGCCGACGATCAGCCAGGGCGACCTCATGCTGGGGCGCGGCGGCAGCCCGGGACCGGTCGGCCTGGTCGAGGACCTGTACGGGTCCCGCGCCGCCGCGGCGGTCAGCGGTAGCCCGGTCGCCGCCGGCAGCTTCCGTCCGGTGGGCGCCGGGACCGGCACCTTCCAGGGCACCACTGCCACGGTGACCGTCGCGCCCACCTACCGCCTCGGCGTCAACATGACCCGCGAGGACGCGCTCCGCATGTTCCGCGAGTCCGAGCGCGAGCTGGTCGAAGCGGTGCAGCGCGGCATCGAGATCAACAACACGAGGGGCAACTGACCGGCATGCGAGTCGCACTCGGCCTGCCCTCGGTCACCGAACTCCGGCCCGGCTGGATCAAGACGGCCGCCACCGACGGCATGTGCCACTACGTGCTGGCCGACCAGCCCGACCGTGTCCGCGGGCCCGCCCGCTACCTGCGTCCCGCCTCGCCGGCTACCGCCGAGACCGACGACGGATCCGGAGGGCACATCCACGACCGTCCGGCCCCGCCCGCCGCGAACACGCCGTGCCTGGTCGTGACGATCGGTGGCAGCTTCGACCTCGACTCCGCGTGGGTCATCCCGTTCCCATGAGTAGCGCACAGCTACCTCCCGGTGACGCTACGCGCTCTGTGGGTGTCACCCTCTACGATGAGCGCGCCATGACCCGGCTCAGCGACCCGCCGATCCGCGCCGCGCTGCACAGCCGCCTCGACGAGCAGCTGAGCGACGGCGACCGCGTCGTGTTCGAGATGCCGGTCTGCGGCGGCACCGCACGCCTCGATGCAGCCCGGCTGAACGGCCACCTCGAGGGGTACGAGATCAAGAGCGACCGGGACACCCTCGCCCGCCTCGACGGTCAGGTCCAGGCCTACGGCCGTGTGGTCGACCGCATGACGATCGTGTGCACGCCTCGACACCTTGACCAGGCCATGGACGTCGTCCCGCCATGGTGGGGCGTCTGGGAAGCCACCGGCGACGGCGTCCATGTCGACCTGGCCGAGGTCCGCTCCGCAACGGAGAACCCCGATCAGGAGTCCGTGTGGGTCGCCCAACTCCTGTGGCGTGACGAGTGCCTGAGCCTGCTGGACCTGGCGGGCGTGACTGGAGTGCGCAGCAAGCCGCGGAGGGTGCTGTGGCGCCGGCTGGCCGACGTCTACGACCTCCCTGAGCTCTCGCCACTGGTCACAGGGGTACTGAAGAACCGCCGCGGCTGGCTAGCTGTGCGGTGACGAACGCGAAGTGCCGCTGGTGCCCGACTGTGATCCATGTTGTCGCGTTCCCAGTCGTGCCGTCTCCGCGGGCGTGCTCGATGACCCAGCTGTCACCGGCAGAGAGACCCTCATCGACGTGCCCGACGAGACGCTGGGCGACCCGGTAGATCGCCTCGTTGCCCTCGAGGGCGGTCCGCCGTTCCCGCATGACGAGCCAGTCGAGATGACGGGTGACACGCAGGTTCGGGTTCGGGGCACGCGGCACCGATGGGGGTGGGCTCGCGGCCACGATCGAGTAGTCACCGAACCCTGGGGCGCGGTAGTTGTCCATCCGCAGGGCATCGTGGATGTCGACCCAGCCCGTCCAGTCGTGCCGGCCGTGGACCTGCTCCTCCTCTGAGCCCAGCTGTGTCGGGAAGGCGCCCCAGGCCAGGGTGTAGCCGCCCCACTCCTCAGCAGGGACCACCATGGTCAACATCTCCGCGAAGGCGACGTTGACCGTGCTCTCCAGGTCCAGGACCAGGTGCACCTGCTCGGGCGTAGCCCCCAAGGTGTGCACCAGGGTCTCGAGACGGTTGCGCAGTTGGACCGGCCGCTCGACGTGATCGGCGCGCAGGCGGATGCAGACCTCGTCCGGACCGGCATCCTCGCTCAGCGCCACCCGGACGGCGGCCAGGAACCCGTCGGGTGACGCGATGTCGACTACCGGGATCGGCTCAGGGACGGGCAGGTCCTCAGCGATCGACTGGGCCGCACGGCGGACGAGGTTGTAGCCGTCGGCCAGGTCCACGTCGCTGTCGTCGAAGGCCCCCTGGACGTCGAGGAACAGGGGCCGGTACCAGGCCTGCAGGATGTCGTTGACGCGCTTGGCGACAACCGTGGACGGGACCTCACCCTCGATGGGTTGCAGCTCGACCAGCGGGGTCATCGTGGTCAGGTGACCCGAGGTGGAAAGGGCGCTGAGTTCAGCGCGCTTGCCCCGCAGCATCGGCACGTAGTGCAGGTCGTCGCGGTTCATGGGTTCAGCCCTCCCTCAGATGATGATATCAGTGATAGTATAGCCGCATGGCTACCAGCACGACGTCGAAGCAGGTCCTCGTCCGCCTCACACCTGAGGAGCACGTCGCTCTGCAGCGGTTCGCCTCGATCACGAACACGTCGGCCAACGACGTCGTCCGCCGGGCGCTCCGTGACTTCCTCGCGGGCCCCGGTCGCCGTGAAGAGTTCGATCAGCTGGTCAGCGACGCCAAGGACCAGTACCGGGCCGCCCTCGATCGCCTGGCCGACGAGTGAACGGACCGCCCTGGCCGTTCCTCAGCGTGGACGAGGTCCTCCAGATCAACGAGGCCATCATCGGCCCTGGCCGGCTCCGTGACCGACCACTACTCGAGAGCGCGCTGGCTAGGCCGGCATCGAGTGCCTTCGGGGAACTTGTGTTCCAGACGGTCCACGACCAGGCCGCGGCCACACTCCACGCCATCGCACGCAGCCACGCATTCCTCGACGGCAACAAGCGCACGGCCCTGGTCGCGTGCGTCGCCTTCTACAGGCGATGCGGCTACCGCATGACCATCGATCAGGACGAGTTCGCTGACCTCGTCGTTGAGGTGGCCCAGGGAACCTACTCCGTAGGAGCTCTCGCCGGATCACTCAAGGGACACGTCGAGCCCGTGCCCGACGAGGGTCTCGAGCCCCCGGATTAGGTTGGGCGGGCCAGCCAGGCGGTGATCGCGACCTTCGACGCGAGCCACTTCGTACCGACCTTCCGACCCGGGATGGTCGAGCCCATGTGGTCGCGGACGAATCTCTCGGACAGCCCGCAGTACACGGCGATGGCCTCCACGCCCGCGAGGACGTCGTGCTCCACTGGCGTGAGGACGGAGGCGACGGCGTCGCGGAGTTCGTCGGCGACGGCGCGGCCGACCAGGCTGGCGAAGTCGGCTGTGGCCGGGTGCGAGTCCTGCAAGGTCACTGCGAGACCATCCGGGTGAGCTCCGCGGTCTCGCGGGCCCTGGCGAGGTACCGGTCGAGAGACTCGGCGGTCACCACGTTGCGCTTGACTCCGGGGAGGCGGAGGCCGTCGAGGTAACCGGCCAGGACCAGGTTCCGGACGGTGTCGGTGGAGACGCCGCCGATGTAGTCGGCTACCTGGGGGTGGCCCCAGTACGGACGGACGTCGACGGCGCGAGTGCTGGTTGTGAGTTCGATCATGCGACCGGACCCTAGGGGTCCCGGCCGGCCAGCCACGCGGTGAGTGCGGCCTTCGAGGCGAGCCAGGAGCGGCCGACCTTGCGGGCTGGGATCGTGGACCCGAGGTGCCGTGCGACGTGTGCCGGCGACAGGGTCAGGTAGGTCGCGATGTCCTCGATGCCCTCGAGCACGTCGTTCTCCGCAGGCACCAGCAGGCGTTGCACGTCGCCACGGAGCTCGCGGGCGACGGTGTGGCCGATGAGTTCGGCGAGCGTCGTCATGGCGGCCTGGATGTCCTCAGGCGTCACAGGTCCTCGGCGTGGGTCAGGGCGTCTTCGGGAAGCGGCTGGCCTGTCCCCGATTCGGTCTCGTGGTCGAGCATGGCCGCGATCTCGGGGCCGTGGATCATCCTCCGCACGCTCCGGCGCGGCAGCCGTCGCGGGTCCACGCCGGCCAGCGCCAGCTGTGTCGTGCCCTGGCTGAGTGCGGCGCGGAGGTAGTCCAGTTGCTCGACGATCGAGTCGAGGCGGTCGTCCTGGCCCTTGACGTGCGCGGCCAGACCTGCGAGGGCTGCCCGGGGGGCGTACCCCTCGATGTGGGCGATGGGCATCTGGTCAGGGGCCTCGGGGTCCGGCTCGGCCTGTACTGAGTAGGTGACCGTGGCCCAGCCGGACTCGCTGATGTCCTCGGGGTGCTCCCATTCGGCGCCGTACCGGCCTTCGACGTAGACCCCCGGGGTGCCGTCGCGGAACCGGTGGCCGCGCACGGCCGTGGCCACGACCGCACCCGCGCCTGGTGGGAGAAGGTCCATCACGTGCGCCGCGTGGACACCGAGGCGTTCCTCCACGAGCTCGCGCTCGCGGCCAGGATCGCGCACATCGATGGGCTCGATCACGTTTCGCGTCGTGGCCCGCACCACATCGATGGCCGCCTCGAGGACCTGGCGGGCGCGGTCGAGGTCGTTCGGGTGCGGGTTGTGGACCGTCTCGGGATGCCGGTTGTCGAGGCCGGCCCGGGCGTCGTTCAGCGCCCGCAGGGCCATCTGCAGCCGGTCCTGGTCGGTGGTGGGGGCGGAAGCAGGGTCACCCTCCCGCCGCGGCGGCTGCATCGTGAACGGCCGCGCCGGCGGCTCCACCGGCGGATGGGCAAGGGGCGGTGCTGGTGGACCATCGACGTGGTCCTGGTCGTGAGCGTGCGGGGTGGGCATGGCTGGCTCCTCTCTAGGGCAGGAGCCCGGTGACCGTTGCCGCGGTCGTGTCCGGGCGAGTGTGTGTGCGCTCGGCCAGGGCGATATGCCCCGGCCTGCGCGGCGAGAGGGGGGAGCATGGTGGGGCCCGCGGGCCCAGCAGTGACACGGCGGCCTACAGGGGCCGCTCCGGACACGCCAAGAACGGTCTGGGTGCACCACGTGCGTCTACGCTCATCGCGTCGGGTCCTTCTAGGGAGGATCCGGCCGGCTTCGGCCGGGCCCGGGGAGGTTGCCGCCTCCTCGGGCCGCACCATCGTACCGGATGGGACGGGGCGGGACTAGATGCGACCTTGCCGGGGGTTGATGTCGCACCCGTTCCCTACTGTCAAGAGTTCGGGTACAACTACGTGCATGGAAGGGGAGACGTGATGAGTCCGGCAGCCACCGCAGGCGTGGTCACCCACCACGTGCCACGCGAGGAGTTCGACGAGGAACTCCGTGAGGCCATCTCGAGCGTCTCCGATCTGACCCTTGACGAGTTCATCGAGCGGGGTCGCAGCGGGGACCTCGAGGAGCCCTTGGACGACCTCTGGCTGATGGTGGCGCCGCTGTTCCGGTAGCTTCCCCCGCGTGGGGGTGCTCGAGGATCAAGCCGAGGCGTTCGCGGCCCGTCTGACCGACCTGGTCAACGCGACGGTCACCCGCGACTGCGTGTTCCACGTCACGCTCGTCGATGGCTTGGCGATCGTTCGCCCTCCCGGTGAGGTGTTGAAGACCCACCCGCTGCTGCCGTTGTCGACTGCCGATGATGTCGAAGACCGGCAGCAGGCGCCGCTGTGGTTGCGTGTGCGGTTCTCCACGACGATGGATGCCGAGGGCCAGCACCTGGCGGTGCACTCCTCGGTGATGGGTCTCTGCGTCGACCCGCGGACGAACTTCTGCCCCATCCGCATCGAGTACGACCGCGACGAGCCCGGCAAGCAGGCCGCCCACCTCCACATCACCGGTGACTCCGCCGGCTTGGGCTTCGCGTACGCCGCCGCTGGCAGCAAGCTCCGGCCGCTCCACAAGCTCCACATCCCCCTCGGCGACCGGCGGTTCCGGCCGACGCTGGAGGACTTCATCGAGTTCCTCCACCAGGAGCGCCTGATCACCGACACCCACCAGGGCTGGCGGCAGGCACTCGGGGAGTCTCGTGGCGACTGGCTGCACCGCCAGACACGGGCAGCCGTCCGCCGGCATCCCGACGCCGCGGTGGAGCAGCTGGAGGCGATGGGTTATACGGTCCGTTCGCCGGATTGATGTAGCCGCGTTGTCACCGAGCCACGCGAAACCACACGTGAGCAGGCGACACCAGACGTGACCAGTCGGTGGCAAACGCGCAGGTCAGGGCCATTAGGCGGCATCAGACATGACCAGTCGGGACGGGATGCGCATGGTTCAAATCCCTGCATCCCGACTCTCGGGTCGCGGAATCCTGCGGGGTTCCGCGACCAACGTGTAGGTGAGATTTGAGACCGTCGTCATCGACTTCGTCTAGGACGTCGTCGTCGTGGACGCCGCACTCGCCAACGGCTACCACCGACGAGCGGCCAGCCTCATGCCTGGACGACGCCCGCGACCGTCCTACCCAACTTGGACGAGCCGGGATGATCCCGACCGTCGACACGGGCCCGCTGGGTGCAAGGCCGGACTGTCTCACCCCATGCGTATCGTTGTCGATCCGGGTAGAACACGACTACACCCACGAGGAGGCAACGCGCCATGAAGGTCTTGGAGCCGTCTGCCGCCGACCTGCGCGCTCGGCGTGAGCGCTTGCTCGCGTCCATCGGGATGACCTACACCGAAGCCCAGCAGGCCGCGGAGCGCAACCTGCTGAGTGGACCGGACTTCTGGGTGTGGAGAGAGGTCCAGTCCATCGACTTCCTCCTCGGAGAAGACGAGGACTGACCGATCGACGAACAACTGCGAGGGAGGGCGCAGGAGTTCGCCGACGACGTAGCCGCGATGCTCCGCGGCACGGTCAGCCCTGAGGCCGTCATCGAGTCCACGGTCCGGGGCGATCGCGTGGTGATCTCCACCCCGGGGAAGCGCACCGACCACCCCGTCGAGCTCACCATCGGCGGGGAGCACCTGCTGGACCTGCACGTCGAGTGGCGGTGCACTTGGGACCACGCACGCCGATACCTCGCCGTGGTCGAGTCCAACGTCGCCGTGGGGTTCCCCGTGACGAGGAACCCTCTCCTGCGCGTCGAGTACGTCCGTGCACGCAGGTGGGCGCAGGCTCACATCCAAGTCCACGCGGAACGTGCCGACTACGGCTATGTGCTGGCGAAGGCTGGCAAGGACGGACCCGCGCAGCTATACGACGTCCACCTGCCCGTGGGTGACCGTCGCTTCCGTCCATGCCTTGAGGACGTCGTCGAGATGGCGGTGGAGGACCTGGGAGTCGACTCTCAGGACGGTTGGCGGGCAGTCGTCGAGGAAGGCCGGGACCGCTGGAGGCTGATCCAGGCGAAGTCAGCGCTGCGGGACGCCATCCGGGAGCACCCCGACCAGGCAGAGACCTTTCGGAGGCTCATCGATGAGGCGCAGCACGAGGTCTCCTCCTAGGAAGCTCCGACCCCCCCCCCGGATACCCATCCGATTCGTCCACAGCCACTCCCTGACGACCCTCTTCTCCGGTAGGGCGTGTCCGGGAGCGGTCCTCACTCCCAGGCGAACCCAGGCCTCTCACAGGCTCCGAATCGAGCATCCGCTGACGGCCACGACCCCGGGACGTGCAGGAGCACGACCGGCTGGCCGCGAGCTGCTGACCGACCCCTCGCCGGTCCTGCGGCGAGTGGCTGCCGACCTCGCCGGGCAGATGACCGGCAGTCGTGTCGATGGCGGGCAGGTGCTGACATCCCCCGACGGGCGCCCCACCGCCGGCTGGTAGCGTCGCGGCATGGCTGGCCGCTCCGTCCTCCTCGTCCACGGTGCCTGGCACGGCTCGTGGTGCTGGGACGACTGGTCCGCCGTCCTGGCCGAGGCGGGCCACCGACCTCGAGCCATCGACCTGCCCGGCCACGACGCGCCGGGGAGCAGGCACCGGATCTGGACGCGGATCGGCGGTTACGTCGCGGCCGTCGGCCAGGAGCTCGACCGCCTCGGGACCGAGGCCGTCGTCATCGGCCACTCGATGGGCGGGCTCGTCACCCAGCGGGTGCTCGAGCAGCGGTCGGCCGCCCTCGGCATCCTCGTCGCGTCGGTCCCCCGGTCCGGCGTGTGGGGGGCCACGGTCCGGACGGCGCGGGCGATCCCCCTGCCCTTCGCCAAGGCGAACGCCACGGTGTCGATGTGGCCGATCGTGGGGACCCCCGCGCTGACACGCCGGGCCTTCTTCACCCCGGACACCCCTGCGGAGGTCGTGGACGCCTGCCACGACCGGCTGCAGGACGAGTCCTACCTCGCCTACCTGCAGATGCTCGCGGTCCTACCCCGACCGTCGCGGGTCCGGACCCCCGTGCGGGTCCTCGCGGCCGGCGAGGACCGGATCTTCACCGTCGCCGAGGAGCGGTCCCTGGCCGTGGCCTACGGGACCGACGCCGTCGTGGTCGACGGCGCCGGGCACGACCTGATGCTCGACCCCGCCGGTCGTCCGGCGCTCGACCGGGTCCTGGCCTGGCTGGCCGAGCTCGGGTGAGCTGACGCGCGACCAGTCCGCCGCCGCGAACCCGCCGACGACGGAGGCGCCCGACGTCGCTCAGGGTCGGCGCAGGCGGACGACGTTCCAGGACACCGGTGGCAACAGGACCTGTTCGTCGTCGCCGTCGCGCTGGGTGACCTCGACCTGGCGCGGGACGACCCGCAGCGGATCGTCCTCGGTGTTCACCGCGCGGACGTCGGGATCGGACAGCGTCAGGTGCTCCACCACCCTGTGGTCGGGGAACGCGCGGATGCCGAGGGTCAGCGAGACCGGCTCGTCCACGTGGCGGTTGACCACGAACACCACGACCTCGTCGCGGTCGGGATCGTGCGTGGCGACCGCGTGGACGACGGGGGTCGCGCCGAACCGGGCGCACTCGTAGGAGGGGGTGATCGCCTGCACCGCCAGGACCTTCCCCCTCGCGAACCGGGCGGCCTGGGCGAAGGGGTAGAAGCTCGTCTGGCGCCACGCCGGCCCGCCCGGCTCGCTGCGGATGGGCGCCAGGGCGTTGACCAGCTGCGCCTGGCACGCGGTCGTCACGCGATCGCTGCGGCGCAACAAGGTGATCAGCAGGCTGCCGACGACCACCGCGTCGGCGACGTCGTAGGTGTCCTCGGCGATGCGCGGCGCGACGGGCCAGTCCTCGGTCGGGACTTCCAGGTCGGGCTGGTACCACACGTTCCACTCGTCGAAGGAGATGTCGATGCGCTTGGAGCTGCGCAGCTTGGCGCCGACGTGATCGGCCGTCGCGACCACCTCTGAGATGAAGGCCTCCATGTCGACGGCCGAGGCCAGGAAGCTGCCGAGGTCACCGGCGTCGACCTCGTCGTAGTAGGCGTGCGCGGAGATGCGGTCCACCTGGTCGTAGGCGAGCTCGAGGACGGTCGCCTCCCACTCCCCGAACGTCGGCATCCCGCGGCCCGAGCTGCCGCAGGCCACCAGCTCGAGGTCCGGGTCGACCATGCGCAGGGCCCGGGCGGTCTCCGCGGCCAACCGCCCGTACTCCTCGGCGGTCTTGTGACCCATCTGCCACGGGCCGTCCATCTCGTTGCCGAGGCACCACATCCTGATGCCGAACGGTTCGGGGTGCCCGTGCGCGATCCGGAGGTCCGACCAGTAGGTCCCGCCCGGGTGGTTGCAGTACTCGTGGAGGTCGAGGGCCTCCAGCACCCCGCGGGTGCCGAGGTTCATGGCGAGGTTCACCTCGATGTCGGCCTTTCGAGCCCACGTGACGAACTCCCCCAACCCGTGCGCATTGGTCTCGAGGGAGTGCCACGCGGCGTCGAGCCGCGTCGGGCGGTCCTCGCGGGGCCCGACGCCGTCCTCCCAGCGGTACCCGGACACGAAGTTGCCGCCCGGGTAGCGCACCAGGGTCACCCCCATCTCGCGGGCGAGGGCCAGCACATCGCGACGGTGGCCGTCGTCATCGGCCTCGGGGTGCCCGGGTTCGAAGATCCCGGTGTAGACGCAGCGCCCCATGTGCTCGACGAACGAGCCGAACGTCCGCCGGTCCACATCGGCGACGTGGAGGTCCGGGTCCAGGATCAGGCGCGCGTCGAGCATGGTCTGGTCAGCCACCGGTCCCCTGCTGGATCTGGATGACCACGTCCTCGGACACCACGGCCACGCCGCCGACCACGGTGAACGCGGGTGGGGCGGTGAACCCGACGGAGGTGAGGAAGTCGAGGGTCTCCGCCGGCAGGCGGGTCGGCTCGACGCCGAGCTGCGGGGCGCCGCGGCGGACCGCCAGCGGCGCGGACGCGAGGGCGTAGGTCCAGGCGTCACCGTCCCGGGCGTTCGACAGGTCGACGACGATGAACTCCCGGTCCTCCGGGTCAGGCGAGCCGATCACCTCGGGCCACAGCTCGGCGGCGATCAGCGCGCCTGTGGCGAACCGGTTGGGGCCGGCGATGCGGACCCCGCCGGGGGACTGCGCCAGCGCCCCCTCGGGGACGACCGCCTCCCCGCCCAGCGCGGTCGTGCCGGCGATGCCGTGCTCGGCCATGAACTCCCGGGTCACCGGGTGCAGGACCTCGCCCACGGTCAGCAGGATGGGGCGACCGACCGCCCCGCCGAAGGCTCCGCCGAGCACCGAGTCGGGGAAGTTGTCCCCGGTCGCGAGCAGGACGTCGGTCGTGCCGGGGTTGCGGCGCAGGACCTCGGTGGCCACCTGGGCGGCGGTCTCCACCCGGGAGGCCCCGGCGAAGCGGACGACCTCGTAGCCGGCCCCGCGGAGCTCGTCCTCGACGGCCTGCGAGACGGCGTTGGTCCCGCCGAGGATGTTCACCCGTCCACCGGGGGGCAGGGCCCGGTCGATCTCGGCGCGCGTCTCGTCGACCAGCGGCGCGTCAGGGCCGCCGTCGGTGTAGAGGATGCAGCCGTCGTCCCCCGCGAGGGGTGCACCGGCCAGCGCGTCGGGGAACGCGTCGTCCCGCGACAGCAGCACCTCCCCGGCGGTGTCGTCGGCGGCGAACAGGAGCTGGCAGATCTGGATGGCGACGTCGTCGGGGGTGTCCCCGTCGAGCCGTGCGGTCCCCTGCCCCACGGCGGCGAGCTGCAGGCCCACCCCGCTGTCCGACTCGGCGGACGCGGTGTTGGCGAGGATCACCCTCCCGTCGTCGAGGACGGGGGCCATGCGCTCGCCGCGGAACTCGCCGAAGAACGCGTCGGCGTCCTCGCCGGTCGTCGTCAGGAGCGCACCGGTGGCGCCGTCGAGCGCGGACAGGCCGAACCCGAAGGTCGTGTACCAGACGGCACCCGCGGCGTCGACGATGGGCTCACCGGCGTTGACGAACGACGGCACCGGCTCGTGCTGCCACAGGGGCCGACCGTCGTCGAGGGAGATCGCGAAGAGCACGTCGCCGCTGGGCTCGGCGGTCACGATGCGGTCGCCGGCGACGGCGAGGCGGTCGACCCACATCCCGAGCCCCGACTCGTCGGCGCTGTCGTCGCGCTCGTAGACCACCGACCAGTCCTGGACCAGGTCGTCACCCGACCGGTCGTAGCGCGTCAGGCGCTGCGGGGCGTCGTCGGTGTGGACGACCAGCCCGCCGGGGACCGCCGCCATCTGCGCGACGTCGCCGACCTCGACGGTGGACAGCTCGGCGCCGGTGTCGACCGCGTACACGCCGATCAGGTGCGGTTGGTCACCGGACCCGCGCTGGTGGGCGTAGTAGGCGACGTCACCCTCGGGGCTGACGATGATGCGGGGGAAGAACGCGCTCTCCCAGCCGTCGAAGTACTCCTCCCACGCGAGGGTCATGTCGGGTCCGGCCAGGTCGACGGCCACGAGCCACCGGTCGAAGTTGCGCCGCTGGGTGAACAGCAGGGTGTCCCCGGCCAGGGTGAGGTGGGCGGAGTCGAGGGCGCTGCCCGAACACGGGGGGTTGCCGTCGTCGCGAGGGTCGCCGGGGGCGTTGGCGACCGGCTCCTCCCACGACCGCACGACCGTGCCGTCGGAGGCGTCGATCTCGAGGATCCCCGGGAGGTCCGTCGCGGTGTGGCCGCCGCCGCCGGTGGTGTACGCGTAGACGAACCCGTCGTCGCTCGCGACCGGCAGGCAGTCGCTGGCCATGTCCTCGAGCTGCCAGGCGATCGAGCCGTCGTCGGGGTCGATGGCGACCAGCACGTCGACGTCACCATCGCCGCGCGCCTCGTAGGCGTTGAGGACGACGTGACCCTCGGCGTCACGGATCAGCTGGTGGGCGTGGCTCCCGTCGCGACCCAGCTGCGGGTGCACCGCGACCCACTCCAGGCCGGTGACGCCCGGTCCCTGCCCGGGCGAGGTGAAATCGCCCTGGGGTGTGCCGGCGGGGCTCCCGCCGGGCAACGGGGCGGCCACGGCGGCGGTGGGCACGAGCGCCACCGCCACCACGACGACCAGGGCAGCTGCGGTCCTCTTCATCACGAGCGACACCATCCTCGGGTCTCCGGGTGCTGCCCGGGCCGGCGGCACCCGGGCGGCTCGGACCCTAGGCCCGGCGTGACGCTGCGCACAACCGCCGTCACCCGTTCGTCATCTCGGTGCGTCCCCAGCGGTTGATCGCAGATCGGGAGGTCGGTACCGTCCCTCTGCGATGGACTTCTTCATCCGGTTGCGCTGAGCCCCCGCTGACACCCCGTCGAGGCACCCCTCCGCGGTGCGCGGTGTCGGCATACCTGCTCAGTCCGGACGCCACCCGCGTCCGCGCACCCGGGAGGAGTGCCCATGCCACCGTCCGACCGCGCCCGGCCACGCCGTGCCACGCGACCACCCCGTCGCAGCCTGTTCGACCTGTCCTTCGACGAGATCGCCGACCTCGAGGACCCCGAGACCGCCGGTGACGTCTACCGGTCCCTCTACCGCCACCGCCGCACCACCGCCACCGTCAGGCGGGTGGCGCGGACCCACGACCTGACCACGTCCGCGCTGCCGCTGCAGGCGGTGGAGCGGGGGTCGATGACCACCAAGCACCTCTTCGGCCTGCCCGACGGCTCGTCGGTCGAGACCGTCGCGATCACCCGCCGGACCGGCACGACCGCCTGCGTGTCCTCACAGGTGGGCTGTGCGTTCCGCTGCGCGTTCTGCGCCTCCGGCCAGGACGGCCTGACCCGCCACCTGTCCCCCGGCGAGATCGTGCAGCAGGTCCTCCAGCTGGGCACCCGCATCAACCGGGTCGTGTTCATGGGGATCGGCGAGCCGCTGCACAACTACGACAACGTCCTCGCCGCGATCAGGATCCTGCGCGACCGCCGAGGCCGCGGGCTCAGCACCCGCGGCATCACGATCTCCACCATCGGCCCGCCGGCCGCGCTGCGGCGCCTCCGCGAGGAGCACCTCGGCATCAACCTGACCATCTCGCTGCACGCCACGGACGACGCGGTGCGGCGCGAGCTGATCCCCGGCGCCCGTGCCCACCGGATCGAGGAGGTGATCGACGGCAGCCAGTCGTGGGCCGAGCGGCACGGCAGGCCGGTCACCTACGTGTACCTGCTCCTGCCGGGCCACAACGACACCGACGAGGACCTGGACCGGCTCATCGGCTGGTTCGCCGACCGGCCTGCTCGGGTCAACCTGATGCGCTGGAACCCGGTCGACGGGGAGCAGCGCTTCCTGCGGGCCGATGACCGGCTGCTGGCCCGGTTCCGCCGTGCCCTGGTCGACGCACGCGTCGACACCGCCGTCCGCGACACCCAGGGCCTCGACGTCGATGCCGCGTGCGGGCAGCTGCGCGCCCGCCGGATGCGGTCGGTGCCGCGATGACGGAGGTGGTCAGTCCCTCGCCATGCGCTCGAGCGCCTCGACCAGGACGGTCGCCTCCGCCTCGTCCAGCCGCGCACCCGGGTGGAGGAGGGTGTAGCGGCTCGGCGGCATCGACCCGTCCCGCACGGCATCGGCGGCGTCGTCGGCGTCGGAGTCCCCGAAGTCGGAGAAGTTGAGCTCGTCGCGGCCCTCGGCGACGTCGCGCTGGAGCAGCCAGCTGGCCGGGGCCACGTAGGCGTAGGGCGGGTAGCGCGTCTCGTGGCTGTGGCAGTCGAAGCAGGCCGCCCGCGCGACCTCCTCGGCCTCCGCGGTCGGGAACCTCGCGGCGTCGACCACCGGCGGGTTCGAGAACTGCCACGCGCCGAGGGGGACGAGCTGCACGCCGATCCCGACGGCCGCCACGGCGACGGCCGCTCGGCGGAGGAGGCGACGTCGTTCCACGTGGGACGACCATACGCCGACGGGCCGGCGCTAGCGTGCGGGACCATGGCCGACACGACCCCGCGCGCGATCACCGACATCGCCACCTTCCAGGACCAGATGGTCGCCCTGTACGGCGACCGCGACGCCGAGCGAGGGCTGGCGCGGACCTTCGCGTGGTTCACCGAGGAGGTCGGGGAGCTCTCCCGGGCGCTGTTCCGGGGGACGCACGACGAGCGGGTGCACGAGTTCGCCGACGTCCTCGCGTGGCTCGCCTCGCTGGCCGCGCAGTCCGGCGTCGACCTCGCCACGGCCGCCCAGCGCTACGCCGACGGCTGCCCCCGGTGCGGGCAGACCCCGTGCGGCTGCCGGCGCTGACCTACCCGCTGCCCACGGCGACCTGCCAGGGCGACCCGGCGACGACGAACGCACGGCCCAGCTCCTCACCCTCCCCCGCCGCCGCCGCGAGCGCCACGTCGCTCGGATCCCCCGCCGCGAGCCGCCGGTGGTAGCGGTCCATCACCGCCGCCGCCACCGCGTCGGGGACGCGGCACACCGCGGCGACGACGGAGCGGGCCCCCAGCGCGAGCATCCCGGCGGCGAGCCCCAGGGGCTCGTCGCCCGGCCGCACGGTGGAGCGGCCCACGTCGCAGGAGGAGAGGATCACGTGGGCTGCGCCGACGCCGCTGAGCTCGAGGTCGTGGACGAAGAGGGGGCCGTCGGCCATCCGGACGGACGCGAACAGCGGGCTCTCCTGGTGGTGCAGGCCGTGGGCGGCGACGTGGACGACGTCGGCGCCGACGAGGGCGTCCCGCAGCGCCGCGGCTGACGAGTTGCCGGCCGGCACGAGCGCCGCGCGCGGCCAGCGGTCGGCGACCCGGCGGACCTCCTCGTCCGCCGCCGGGAGGTCGGGACCGCCGATCGCCGCCACGTCGGGGGTCGCGACCGGGGTCGACAGGCCGCGCGCCCAGGCGGTCGCCGAGCGCGCTACCACCACCCCGCGGCCGGCGAGGGACGGGAGCATCCCCCACGGCAGGGCCGCGGTCCCGCGGTGGGGGACGACCACCACGCGGGGGCGCGCCAGGCCGCACGGCCGCACGACCGTCCGGTCGAGGTCGTCGAGCCCGGCGCGGAGGGAGCTCCACACGGCCGCGCGCATCGGGCCCAGCTCGTGGGTCGCCGCGGCCTGGAGGTCGGCCCGCAGCCGTCGGGAGGTCTCGGCCACCACACGCGCGGCGCCCAGGCGGTGGATCGAGGCGTGGCCGCTGGCGACGACCACGGCGAGGACCTCGCCGTCGTGCTCCACCAGCGACAGCAGGTCCGCGTCGACGGCGTCGAGGGCCTCCCGCAGGGTCTCCGGGTCGAGCGGGGCGAGCGGCGCAGCGCGCGCGTCGACGTCCCGCTGGCCGCGCGCGTGCTCGCTCACGTCCGCCTCCACCGCCTCGATGCGGGTCAGGAGCTCGGCCCGGGCAGCGGCACCGACGTCCGCGCGCAGGTCCTCGCGCAGGCGGCGCAGGTCCGCGAGGGCGGATGCGAGCGCGGGGGAGCCCGGCGGGCGCACGCGGGGGAGCCGCGCGGTCACCGACCGCCAGCGCTCGGTGCTCGTGATCACCGCGTCCGGGCCGGATGGCAGCGCCAGCGCCAGGTCGAGCTCGGCCAGCCTGGTGCCGTGGACGGCGATGGCGGTCCGCAGGTCCAGGCTGGCGCTCAGGCCCTGGGCGCGGGCCAGGTCGTCAGCGGCGAGGTCCAGCACCGCCGGGACCTCGGCCACGCGACCGGCGGCGGCCGCCGCCATCGCCCGTCCCAGCCGCAGCTGCAACCGGATGCTCAGCAGGCCGGTGCCACCGGTGCTGGCCACCAGGTCCTCGGCGGCGTCGAGGTGCGCGACCGCGGCTGCCGTCAGAGCCCGGTCGAGCGCTGCCTGCGCAGCCAGCACGCGGGACTCGAGCTCCAGCAGGGGGTCGTCCGCATCCTGGGCGCGGGCGATGAGCGCCTCCACGTCCTCGGCCACCGCACCGGGACGTCCGCCCGGACCGGCGGTGATCTGGGCGAGGACCAGATCGGCCCTGGCCGCCCACCCCGCCGCGTCGGCCGACCGGAAGCGCTGCCCGGCGGCCCTGGCCATGCGCTCGGCCGCGTCGACGTCACCCCGGACCGCGTGCGCGCGGGCCAGCTCGAGCTCGATCTCCGCGAGCACGTGGTGCTGGTGGCGCTCCTCGGCGGCGGCGGTCGCCTGCGTGAGGACCTCAACCGCCTCGCGGCCCAGTCCGGCCTCGAGCAGCACCCGCCCGCGGTCGAGGCGCGAGACCGCGCCGGACACGTCGACGCCCATGGCCTCGCTGCGGCGCATCAGCGCGAGCGCCCTCGGCAGATCCCCCACGAGGTAGGCGATCCACCCCTCGTTGTGGAGCGCCATCGCCTCCTCGCGGACCAACCCGGCATCGGCGGCGATCCGCACGGCCCGGGCCGCGTCGGCTGCCGCCTCGGTGAGTCGACCCAGCAGGCTGTAGGTGACGCCCCGGTTGCTGAGGAGGACGAACTGGTCACGCGCGTCCAGGGCGTCGAGGCGCTCCACGGCCGCGTCGAGCTCGTCGAGCGCGGCGCTCATCTGCCCGGCCCGGCCGAGCAGGTTGGCGCGCTGGGAGTGGCACAGGGCGCTCAGCTCGGCATCACCGACCGCGTCGGCCTCGGTCAGCGCGTCGGCGAGGACGGCCTCGGCGGCGGGCAGCCCGGAGGCCTCGAACACCGCGAACGCCAGGGCCATCAGGACCCTCGCGCGCAGTCGGATGCCGGCAGGGTCGTCCGGGGCAGGGTCGTCCGGGGCGGGGTCGTCCGGGCCATCCAGCACGTCGAGGGCCGCGCGGAGGATCGACGCGGCCTCGGCGGGCCGACCGGCCGAGTTCGCCTCCACCCCGCGCCGGTGGAGGTCCCGCGCCCGGTCGAGCGCGTCGGCGTCGCCGCCCACCTGGTGGCCGCCCAACTAGAGGTCGACGGCCGGGGTCACCACGGGGCGCGATCCGTCGGTGTCGGGGTCCGGCCAGATCACGAAGCTCCCGCGGCCCCGCGGCACGTCGCGCAACGTGAACCTGCCGTGGACATCGGCTCGGGCGGCGTGGATGCCGTTGCCGATCTGCAGCTCCACCTCCGCACCACCGCGGGTGACCCAGCCGTCGACCGTCACGCTGTCCGCGGTCTGGTCGCTGAAGGAGACCATGAGGCTGACCGTGCCGCTCGCGAAGGTGATGCTCTCGGTGTGGGTGACCTCGTCAGCGCGGGCGACGCTGAGCGGCGTCCTGGTCAGCTCGGCGACCTCGGCGTGGAGCCCGTGGACCGTCAACGCGAACTTCAGCCGCTCCTCGAGCCCTGCCGGGGCGGGGTCGAGGTGGCTGTGCACCTCGCGGAGCGCATCCAGGATCACGAGGTCCGTCGCGTCGATCGTCTCATCCATCGCCAGTCCCCCAGTCGTCGTCGGCGGCGAGCAGCCGCCTGAGCTTGTCAAGGCACCGGCCCCGGGTGGGGCCGATGCTGCCCACCGGCATGCCGAGTGCCTCTGAGATGCCGGCGTAGTCCGGCTTCTGCGCGAACGCGATGACCCGCAGCAGCTGCTGGCAGCGCTCGGAGAGGGCGCCCACGTGCCCCCACAGGGCCTGCTGGCGCTCGGTGAGGAGGCTGTGGGCCTCCGGGTCGGGTGCGGTGCTGATCGGCTCGGGGGCTCGGTCGAGGTCGGCGTCCTCGCGTCCTCCGGCTCGACGGACGCGCCAGGCCTCTCGCTTGACGGTGGTCAGCATCCACGCGAGCACGCGCCTCGGGTCCTCGATGCGGTCGGCGTGATCGACCAGGCGGAGCCACGCCGTCTGCAGGACGTCCTCCGCGCGGCGCTCGTCGACGCCCTGGCTGCGGGCGGTGTGCCACAGGATTGGGGTGAGCAGGTCGACGAGCTCCCCCATCTGCGCCCGGTCGCCGGCGCGGTAGGCGTCGAAGGCGGCAGCGGCGGTGTCGATGAGGCCCGGTGCGGCGCGCTCGCCGGTCGGCCGGGGCGCCGTCACGGTCGCTCCCACCTGACCACTGCGCGCACCGCATCCCAGCCGCGGGCCACCATCGCATCCGGGTCCGTGTCGGCCAGGTCCCCCGCGCCGGTGAGGTGCGCGAGCACCTCGGCGGCCAGCACCGGGGCGGCGAAGGAGGTGCCGGACCAGATGCCGAACCCGCTCGTGAAGTCGTCGAGGTCGATCGTGCCGCGCGGGTGGAACCCCGTCGGGACGGTCTCCGCACCCTCCTGCCCGGCGCCCTCGAAGGACGTGGGCAGCGTCGAGACGAGCGCCGCGCCCGGACGCCAGCAGCTGACCCGGCTGCCGTCGTTCGAGAAGAACGCGGCCGTGTCCCCCGGGGGGTTGAGTGCCCCGACGCTGACGAGGGGCACCCGGTGGCCCACGTGGTCGGGGGCGTCACGATCCGCGGCGAAGCCCGCGGGCAGCAGGGGTTCGGTCGTGGCGTCGTTCCCGGCGGCCGCGACGACGACGACGCCGTGCGCCCCGTACCGGTCGAGCAGCACGCGCAGGAAGCTCGTCGTGATCGCGTCCTGCGGGGTCTCGTGGTAGTAGCCGAGGGAGAGGCTCAGCACGTCGATGACCTCGTCGGGCCGGCCGCCGCGCTGGCCGTCGACGTGGCGCAGCAGCAACAGCGCGAGGGCGCGCAGCAGGTCGGATTCGCTCACGGATCCGCCCGCGTCCATCACGCCGAGGGGCAGGATCGAGGCGGCCGGCGCCCCCTGGCGGAGGAGACCGGCGATGAAGGTCCCGTGACCGGCCAGCGGGGCGAGGGTCCCGTCGAGTCCCTCGACCGCGCCGTCGCCCTGGTCCGCTTCGTCCCCGCCGATGGGCAGGCCGGCGTACGTCACCCCGCGGATGACGCCGGGATGCCCGTCGTACCAGGGGTGGGCGCCGAGGCCGGTGTCCGGGACCGCGACGACGGGCGGTCGGTCGGGGCGCGGTGCGTGCCGGGAGGGGTCCCCGGCGACGACCGCCACCGGTGACCGGCCGCCCATGCCGGGCTGGGCGTAGGTGGTCACCGGCGAGCCGCCCCCGTGCCCGACCCAGAACGGGTGCCCGACCCAGAAGGGGTGCCCGACCCAGAACGGGTGCCCGACCCAGAAGGGCACCCCGCCGATCTCGCAGGCGCGGACGAGGTGGTCGAGCCCGACGTCAGCGGAGGCCTTCGCGTCGCGGGCGAGCAGCTGCTGGAGCAGGTGCCAGGCGTCCGGGGGTGCCTGCGGGGCCCGCCCGGCCGGCGCCAGCTGCACGCGGGTCACCCAGGTGTCCTCAGCCAGCTCGCGCAGCTCGCCCTGCGCCGTCGCCTCGGCGACCCGGCCGGCGAGGGCGCGCTCGTCCTCGAGGACGGTCGCGGACCACCCCATCTGCTCGGCGACCTCGGTGATCTGGCTGAGCCGGGCGCTGGCCCGCCCACCGGGCAGGCCGCCGACCAGCACCGTGGACCGCTCGTACACCGTGGCGCGGGGTTCCGGGGCACCAGGCGCCCGCACGGCGGTGGCCGGGTCCAGCAGCTGCCAGCGCCGCCCGTCGTCCCGCGGCAGGCCGGTCGCCCTCGCCTGGCTGATCGGGTCGTCCGTCGACATCTGTCCTCCACACTCGCGTCGCCCGCCACCGGCGGTCGTCCGGCCGTCCGCTGCCCGCGACCTCGAGCGTAGAGGGCGGTGCGTCGACGAGGAAGAGGGGCGGGGGTCGGCGCTGATACGCCGTGTGAGGTGGATGTATCACCGCCATCCGGCCACGCTCCTCCTCACCGCACCCGCCCTCCGGCGGCGGGTGCTGGACGACCTGGCAGGGATGGGCAGATGCGCACCACCGAGGACATGCGATGACGGCCTCCGCGATGCTGGTCCGTGACACCGACGTCCGGACGCCGTGCGACCTGGACGGGGGGTGGGCACCCCGGGGACCTGGGGGCCCGACCACCCCGTGCGCGCTGGACCTGCCCGCCGCCCCGGGCGTCGTGGCGGCGGCGGACCGCCCGACAGCGCTCGCCCCGGCGACGACCGACGTGGCAGCCCAGGGCATCCCGCTGCGCGAGCTGTGGACCGGCCGGGCCGGTCAGCTCCGGGTCTGCCGGGCGGTCGGGCGGGCTCTCGCCGAGCTCCACCGCCACCCGGTCCGCGCGGGGCAGCGGACCGCCGCGCTGCCGTCCCTGCTCTCCGGCGAACTGCCGACCGGCGCGACCGGTGCCGTCCGCGACGCCCTCGCCGACCCTACCGTGCGCCGCGCCGTACGGGTCGTCGAGCGCGGGTGGACGGCCGAGGGGTGGGTCCACGGCGACGTGCGGTTGGACGATCTGTGGGTGGACACGGGCGTGGGGCGCTGCAGGGCGAAGGAGTGCCGCGTGCGCCTGATCGACCGCGGCGGCGCCGGGGTGGGTCCCGCCGCCTGGGATCTCGCCGGCGTCGTCGACGCGCTCATCACCGCGGCGCGCACCTGGGACCTCCGTGTCCCGACCGCGCTCGCCGCCTTCGGCGAGGGCTACCGCCACGCCGGCGGGACGGGGCGCCCGCGGGCCGCCGAGGCCTGCGCGATGGCGCTGCACCGGGCTGCGTGCCCGACGACGCCTCCCGACGACGTCCCGCAGCTGGTGGCGAGGGCGCACCGCGCCGCCGGTCTGGTGCGGGCGGAGCAGGGCGTGGGGATCCGTTGAGGTCTCCGGTCGGCCGTCGC